>JAQWRY010000039.1 GCA_029243485.1 Candidatus Binatia bacterium
ACATCCCGCTGCCCGCAGGGGATACGGCCTTCCTGAAGCTCGCGCGGATCAGCTGCACCGCGGCGGCGTCGGACGACTCGACGCCGACCGGGCCCATCGTGGCGGGGGCGAACACCTTCACCGAGGCGGCTTCGGATTCGAATGGGACGATGGAGGTCGATGACGGTTTGTGCGCCATCACTCCGCTGCCTGGCAGCGGCACGGGAAGCGCCGCGGGTAAGTTCGCTCCGCCGATCACTCCTCCGCCGGGGGACCTCACCTACTGCTCGCACCCGAACAAGCAGATCATTAAGCTCAAGAGCTCGAATGACATCGGCAAAGGCCGCGTGGGCTTCGTGCTCCCGGCCTACGACCCGAGCACCTGCGACCTCACGGTCGGCTATGACAACCTCGTCGGTGGCTCCTTCTCGTTCGCCACGCTTCCTGCGGGATCTTTGGTGAAGGCTGGACGCTGCTATCGGTACAAGGACAAGTCCGCCAAGGCCGGCGGCGGCTTGTCGCGGGCGCTGCTTTGCCCGTCCGACCGACTCCCCGATCTGTGGTGCCTGAACTACCAGGGGTACGGAGACATCGATCCGATCCTGCTCGACCCTGATATGCCGATCGTCGTCGAGACCTGCGGGTCGACCTTCGCTGGTCCGACGAACCCGATCTGGAATCCTTCCTCGAAGAAGTGGATCCTGCCTCAAGCGGCGTGGCTGCCCTGAGGATCTGATCCTCTGAATGACGAAAGTGGGAGTGGGCGTTTGCCCACTCCCACTTTTTCGTTTCAGGGCGAAAGATATCACCGCCCAGCAAAGACCCCTGCAGCCCACCGCTGTGGAGGCACCATCGCCCCCTCCTCCGCACCCGCCGCGAAAGGACCGGAGCGGGCCTCTTCTTAGGCCTCGAACGCGTCGCCGGCTGGGAGCGCACGTACTTCACGGTCTCTCGGCCGACTGGAAGGTCGGCAACCCGACACTCAGCACCAACTACGTGCACAACCAGCTGCCACTGCATCTCGACAGCTTCGACGACCCGAGCGTCGTTCGCCTCGCACATCTCGCACTCAGCAAGCAGCTGTTCGACAACACCGTGGAGATCGCACTCGGCCGCATCATTGCGGTCCAGTCTAGGCGACAGCACGAGCCGACCATTCTTGCCGATAGTCACGAAGTCGTGCTCGTAGAGGCGGTCGCCGCGGGGCCAGGGTCCGCAGGCCAGACCTCACCCGGGGCGGTACGGTGACTGTACGTCGTCAGCTGAGTCGGGATCTTTGGGGTCGATTTCTAAGAGACACTTCCGGCACGTTTGCCCGCCTACGCAGCTCGTAGATTCTGTCGCTTACGACGGGCCATTGTCTTCTTCTTGATCTGCTCTCGGCGTGTGAGGATCGCCTGCCGCCGCCCGTGATATGCATCGGCTGGAGTCACGTTGTCCAGTGACTCGTGGTACCGCCGGTGGTTGTAGTGTTCGACGAAGCGACCGATCGAGCGCTCCAGCTCCCACGGGCTGTAGTAGTTCTCGAGCTTCACCACGTTCTTCATCGAGCGGTGATAGCGCTCGATCTTTCCCTGCGTTTGTGGATGGTACGGCGCTCCTCGTGTGTGTTCGATACCGTGACGACCGAGGTAGGTCGCAAGATCGCCCGACACGTAGCAGGGGCCGTTGTCGCTCAGCAGCCGAGGTCGATGCACGACCTGCACCTCATCGACTCCCGCCTTCGCTCGCGCCAGGTCCAGCGTCTCGGTCACGTCCGACGCCTTCATCGTCGTGCCGAGCGTCCACGCCAGAATGTAGCGGGAGTAATCGTCGAGCACGGTCGACAGGTAGTACCAGCCCCAGCTCACGACGCGCAGATACGTGAAGTCCGTCTGCCAAAGCTCGTTCGGTCGCTTGGTCGGATGCTGGAAGCGATCCGCCGCTCGGATCAAGACGTAGGCCGGACTCGTGATCAGGTCGTGCGCCTTCAGAATGCGGTACACGCTGGATTCAGAGATGAAATGGCCCGTGCGGTCCGTCTCCTGCCACGCCAGCTCCCTGGGCGACTTCTCCGGATCGGCCAGTGCAGCTTCGACCACGCGCTTTCTCTCCCGCTCAGGAATGCGGTTCCAGTGACGGCGCGTCGCGGGCTTGCGCGGCTCCAGGCCAGCGTCGCCATGCTCGCGGTAGCGCTCGTACCAAGCGTAGAAAGTCGAGCGGCTCACGTTCAGCTCGCGCAGCGTGCGGCGCACCGACAGATCCGAGCCTTCCACCAGGTGGATCACTTCGCGCTTCTCCGACGCTTTCAATCGCTCGTACCGTCGTCCGAGCCGGAGCCCACCAGACTTTTTTTGAGCAACCGCACTTCGAGCACCGTCTCGGCCAGAGCATGCTTCAAGCGGTCGTTCTCGTCCTGAAGACCCTTTACCTCGGGGGCGCTCGCCTCACGCTTCGTGTCGCCCAGAAGCCGCTTCTTCCCGGCCTCCAGAAACTCCTTGGACCAGCGGTAGTACAAATTCGGAGCGAGCCCCTCGCGGCGGCACAGAGCCGCAATGCTCTCTTCCCCACGCAGTCCTTCGAGGACGATCCGGATTTTCTCTTCCGCCGAAAAACGACGTCGTGTCTTGCGCTGAATGTCGCGGACGACCTTCTCCGCGCTTTCTCCCTTTCCCATCGGATTCTCCTTCCGTTTGGGCCGGGAGTGTCTCTTATTTCATCGACCTATTTGGTCCAACCGTCTCTGAACCCGAACAGCCGTCGCTGAAGTCGGCCAAGGCGCCGTCGGTGAACTCCACGCCCATACATGGAGCGCCTGCAACGATCGCGCCTCTCGGTGATGGATCGCCTGGTTCGGGCGGTCAGTTCTTACAAACCAGTTTCTTTACGTTGGCGGCGCAATTCGCGTTCGATCCCTGGTACGTGGCACCTGCCCCCTCGTTGATTTCGAAGGCCAGGGGACCGGCCTGCGGCCGGGGCACCTCGAGCTTGTTCATCGTAACCTTGAAGCTGAACGCGCCGGGCGTCGCCGTCGGTTTGAACACCGCCGTCACCTTCTTCTTGACCACGGGGTCTTTGGATACACAGTAGATCTTCCCCGAGTTCTTGGTCGTACAGTCGCTCGCGCTCACGCTACCGGATTGGTTCAGCGAAAGTGCGTCGGTCGCGTTGAAGGTGAGTCCGCCCAAGACGTCGAGGCTTGGAACGACCCCTTGGTAGGTCACCCGACCCAGCTTGCTGCCATTCGACCACGCGGTGGCCCGAGTCACTACGATAGGATCTGGCGCGGGCAGGACGCAAGCCCCGGTCATGGGGTCACAGGACGACGTCGGGTAGGTGCAAGTGACGCCTTGGCAGAGATTGACGCAGCTCCCACCAAAGCAGAGCGACGGCTCTGGGGTCACGGGGTCGCCGTCGTCACAAGACGAGAAGTCGGGGTTGGGACTGAACTCGCAGCCGCCGGTCAGCGGATTACACGAATTGGTAGTGCACGCGGTACTCCCCACGCAGTGGACGCCCGCGCAAAAATTTAAGCAGGCTCCACCAAGGCAATGCGAAGGCTCCGGCGTCGCCGGATCGCCATCGTCGCAGAAAGTGAAGTCGGGCTGACCCGAACATGAATCTTGGGCGTTGGCGTCCGGGCTGAGCGACAGAGCAAAGACTGTAGCCAGCAAGGCAGCCTGGAACGGGCCGCGAATGGATGTGGTCATGATCTCTGTCCTCTCAACCTTGTCTGAGTTTGATGACTCCCCTCCAAGGCGGCGCGAATGCTCGCGTCGGAGGGCGACTCCCGACAACACGAGCAAGCGGCGCGCCAGCTGGCAGTCGCGGCGATTGCTGGCGGATCCGTCGGACCCTTCGCCGGGTGTCACCCGGCGGCGACAGCTAGGTGCTGCAGTCAATGCGTGCCGCGTCAGCGACTACTGCTGAAGCGAGCAGCACCTTGCTGCCCTAAGGTTGGGCAGATTCGTTGCAGGCGTTCTCGTGGGCGCAGTGGACCCCGTAGGTGTCCGGCGGGTGGCGAAATCGATCGTCTGGGCTCTGCTGCAACCGTTGTTTCTGAGGGAGGTCTGTAATCCCTACAGCTGGCGGCTACCCGGCGACCTGGGCAAAGAGGCCGTTCATGTTTCCTACAGCCGGCAGCCGAAGCCCATGAGCGGTTGCGACGCGGTCTACCGCGAAGGCAGCAGACCGAGGCCCGCGAGGAACTCGTCCGAGCGTTGCACCGTCGCTTCGAAGTCCTCGGTCGAGACGATCTTGTTGAAGAAGCCGTGTTGTCTGCCCTCGAACGGGACCAACGAGCAGTTTCCGCCGGAGTCGTTCACGCGCTGGGTGAAGGCACGAACGCCGTCGATCGGGACGAGCGAATCCTGGGTGCCGTGCAGGACGAGACACGGTGGGTAGTCCTCGGTGAGGTGCTGCATCGGGTCGACCGAGAGCGCGGACGCGAAGGAGAAGTCGAGTCCGTTGTCGGACCAACCGTCGCGAAAGGCAGGAACGTCGAAGTTCACCGCCGGGTTGAACAGAAGGAGAGCCGCCGGTTGGGGGTCGACCGTCAAGTCGTCTGTGGCGTTGTGGCGTTCGCGGACGACCGGAACCGCCGCGGCGAGTTGGCCCCCCGCAGACCCTCCGCCGAACACGATCGCTTCCGGATCGACGCCCAGCGATGCGGCGTTCTCCGTGAGCCAGCGAGCGAAACTAACGGCGTCCTGGGTCGCTTCGACGATCCCCGTCCCGTCGCGTGAGCCGACGCGATAGTCTGGGAGGAACGCGACCATTCCTCGCTCCGCGAAGTGCGCGGCATAGGGGGCGAACTGCCAAGGTGATCCGAGTCGCCACGCTCCGCCGAAGAAAAGCACCACCGCCGGCCGGCGATCGGACACGGACCACCCGGACGGCGTGTAGACGAAGGTCTCAAGACGGCGATCCCCGGGGAGTGTGAGGTACTCGCGATGGTCTGTCGGGGAGAAGTCGCTCGCGTAGGCCCAGCGATAGAAGTCGGGGAGATTGCCGGTGCGGAACGCCCACACCCCGAGGGCGCCGATCGCAACGAGCACGAGCACGACGCCGAGTACGACCTTGGACAGAACCCGCACGGTCTTTTGTATGCCACGGATCGCCCGGATCATTCACCCCTCGGCCCTCATCGTCTGGCCAGCGCGAGGCGCCGGACGGGCCGCATGGCTCGAAGCGGTCTCGACGGAGACGACCGACGAGCCGGCGGATGATCAGAAAAGGCATGGTGGGGGCTGCCGAACACTCGCTCAAACACTCCCTATACTTGAATCGTCGGATTCGACTATCATCCGGCACATGCACGCAAGCACCGTAATCGTCAGACCGCCCCGGCGGGTTCAGAGCGGGAGTGTCGGGGTCGTCGCGCTCCTCGCTCTCCTCGTCGGGCTCGCCCCGTCGGTCGCCGATGGCGCTGCCTGCGGGCTCGCCCGACGCGCGTGTCTTTCCGCGGCACGCGCCGATGCCCACGCGTGCCGCTCCGATTGCAGCGGAGTCGCCGATCGGGCTCGCCGGGCCGCGTGCAGGGCCACGTGCGCAGATCTCCAGGCGCAGGTTCGCGCGGACTGTCGGCGAGTCAACGACACGTGCGCCGCGGTGTGTGGAGAGACCCATGTCGATGCGCAGGGCTGCACGCAGCAGATTCGCGCCTGTCGTTCCGACGCGCGTGACGCCCACGGTGTGTGTCGCACCTCCTGTCGGTCCAAGCCGTTTCTCGCCGAGCGAAAGCGCTGTCGCAGGGACTGTAGTGAGGCGCGGGCGGAAGGCGAGCGGGCGTGTGGCTTTGCGACGGCCGTTGGAGTCACGGGAGACGTCTCGATGCCCGACTTTGCGCCAGGCGTGCCCGGGGACCTGTCGTTGTTGACGGACGCCGAACGTGCGGCCATTGCCGACGCGGACGCACGCGTCCCCGGCCTCCGAACCCGGTCGCTCAGGATCTCGTCTCCGCCTGGGACCGTCGTCGAGCTCACGCAGGTTCGTCACGCCTTCGACTTCGGGCTGGCGCTCGATACGGCGAAGTTCGTCGGGAAGGAAGAGGAGCTCGACTTCTTCTTGGGATCGGCGGCAGCGAACCACGTCTCGATTGCGGTGACGGAGAGTAGCGCGAAGTGGAACCGCGTCGAGCCCGAAATGGGTGTTCGGGACTTCTCGTTGGCGGATATGGATGTCGCGACAGCGCAAGACTTCGGGTACCGCGTGAAGGGGCACACGTTGAACTGGGGCATCACGCCCCCGTTCTCGTCGAGTGGCGCACCCGCTTGGGCCTTCGAGAGATATGAGCAGCTGCCACTCAGCCCGGAGCTCGAGGCAGAGCTGCGCGATGTGCTTCGCGCTCACGTCGAAGCGATGGTGACGCGCTACCGCGACGACATCGAGATCTGGGACGTGACGAACGAGACACTACAACCGCTGGCCCAGTGGACGATTCAAAGGTTGGGGCCGGGGATCGTCGAAGATCTCTTTCGCTGGGCGCACGCGGCAGACCCGGACTGTCTCTTGGTGTTCAACGAGTGGATCGTCGAGGTCTTCACCGGGTTTCCGGCGCCCACGGCCGCCGACGTGCGAGACCGTGTCGTTGGTCTGCGTGCGGCCGGTGTTCCGATTCACGCCGTGGGGCAGCAGGCGCACTTTGCACCGACCCTTGCCTTCGGTGGGATCGAGGTCGATCTCAGCGGACGGACGCCGATCGACGAGTACGCGATCGCGCTCGATACGCTGGCCGAGGCCGGGCTCCCGATTCACCTGAGCGAGACCAACTTCATTGCACCGGACGACCCAGAGCTGCGGGCGGCGCACGCAGAAGGATTGATGCGCCTCTGGTGGGGCCACCCGTCGGTGGAGCAGATTGTTTTCTGGGGCTTGTGGAACAAGGTCGCAGGTAGAGACGAGTTCGACGTCGGGTTCTGGGACGACGATCGGAATATCTCCCGTCATGGAGCCGCGGTCTTCTCTCTATTGAACGATCGCTGGCGTACCGAGTTGACCGGGACGACCGACGCGAACGGTTTCCTCGAGACTTCGGCTACGCACGGGGACTACGTCGCTCGCTGGGAAGAAGAGGGAACACCGGTCCACGCGCGCTTCTCGGTGCGCCCGGGCGTCGGCACTCTGAACGTCGTGTTGGTGGGTCCGTAGGGGACGTGCCGCACGGCGAAGCGGCGGTCTCGCCTGCGTCCCGCGGTGACTGCGATACCGGAGCTACGACATCGCGCTCATGTACGTCGTCAGATCGGACGGTAGGAAACATGAACGGCCTATTTGCCCAGCTCGACGGACAGCCGTGAAGCAGTTCGTCTCATCGATGGCGCAGGCGTAGCTAGCGGCGCACACGCAACGTCCCGGTGGTTGTGCCGCGGCGGCTCTGGCCAGGGAACTCGACCTGGTTCAATGCTTCGCGGTGACGGCTAACCGTCGACCGGGGCAAATAGGGCCTTCATGTTTCCTGCCGTCTTAACCGCGAGAGAGCCACTGGGGCTAACTCCGTAAAATCCGCTAAAGACACCCCCGACACAGTTCACTGAGTGCCTCGGAAACACGAAGGATTCATGGTCGCCCCGGGCCGAGGTTTAGGGTTGACGAAGAAGGAGAGCCGCCGATGAAAGCCATCATGCAGGCCCGGGGCCAGCAAGCCGAGGATATTCTCGCCCTGCTCAAGGCCGTGGCCACCGACGAGGGGAAGCTGCCCCTACACGAGATCCATCAGAAAACCCTTGAGGCCGTGGCCGAGCACCTGCTTGAGAGCGAGGTGGGGATAGACGGCCTGAGCGCGAGTCTTGCCGGCGCGGACGATCGCGTGCGTGACCCCGAGCTTCGCCAGGAAGTGCTTAACATCGCCGGCGTGTTGCCCTTCCTTGAAGAAGAAACCCTCGAGCAGAAGGTGGGCGCCTTTGAGCGGCTGGCGGATGGTTTCGGGTTCGACAAGAAATTTTCCAGAGAGCTTCATGCGCTGGCCCACAAGAAGGCGGGCCATCTGGAAATTGATTCCTTTCGCGCCGCGCGGCTTGAGCTGGGGGCCTCGGCCTGGAAGCTTGTTTTCAAGGTCGCTGCGGGCTTTTTTCATCTGGACGGCAACAAGGAAATGCTCGCCCGCTACGAGGGCTACGAAGCGCTCGACGAGGGCACCTTCGGCCATGCACTCATCCGTTATTATCGCGACAACGACTTCCCTTTGCCGGGGAGCGCGGGTGCGCCTTTTTCCAATGCCTTGCAAGTCCACGACATGCATCACGTGCTGGCCGGTTACCCCACCACACCGGTGGGCGAGCTTTGCGTTCTGGCCTTTGATGGCGCCATGATGGAAGAAGACGGCGGCAAGATGTTGATTGCCGCCGTAGCCGAATGGCAGATCGGCTTTCAAATCTCACCCGATCCCGTCTGGAAGAACCAGTTCAAACCCGACATCGTCTTCCGCGCCTATGAGCGCGGCGCCGAGTGCACGACCAACTACCTGGTCGAGAATTTTGATTTTCTCCCCTTGCTGGAGCAGAAACTCGAGGACGTGCGCGCCCAATTCGGCATTGCTTCCGAGGGTGCCCTCATCAAGAGCCCCGAAGACCTCTGGTGCGGCAACATGGGGGTGGTGGGCTCGCGCGAAAGCGAAGACAAAGTCGAAGAAAAGCGCACCTTCATCAACAAGCTCCTCATGAAGGCCAACGTCAACTAAGCGGCGTGGGGTCTCCGCGCGAACCAAAGCAAGCCCAGTGGCAAGCTGGCTAGATGATGAGAGAGCAAGAAAGCGAGATAGAAAGATAGAGAGCTCCGTGGACGAAACCTCCAGGCGCACCCTCCACCACTATGAAGAGCGGGCAGACGCCTTCTGGAAGGGCACCCGCGACCACGACGTCACGCAGAATATCGATGCGTTGCTGGCCTGCCTGCTCGAGGAAGGCCAGGGCCAACGCGTGCTCGATTTCGGCTGTGGGCCCGGGCGCGACCTCAAGGCGCTGAGCGAGCGGGGCGCCCTGGCCACCGGGCTCGACGGATGCGAGACCTTCTGTGCCATGGCCCGCACACATTCGGGTTGCGACGTCTGGCACCAGGACTTTCTCGCCCTTGCCTTACCCGCGGAAGGCTTCGAGGGCATCTTTGCCAACGCTTCACTCTTCCACGTGCCGACGCGTCACTTGAAGAGCGTGCTCGACGTGCTCTTCACCACCCTGGTGCCGGGCGGCGTCCTCTTCAGCTCCAACCCACGCGGAAACGGCGAAGAAGGCTGGAGAGAAGAGCGCTACGGGGTCTACCACGACCTCAAGATGTGGTCGCACTGGCTCAGCGGCAGCGGCTTTGCCCCCCTGCGCCACTACTACCGCCCCGAAGGCCTCCCACTTGCCGAGCAGAACTGGCTGGCTTCACTTTGGGGGAAGCCGAAGAGTTGATTCGCCGTTCTTTGAACGATCTCTTGATAGCTCTTGCCCATTGAGGAGAGCGAGTCCTGGTGGGACTGACTCGTGGCGACGGGAGCATCACGAGGTACAAGGGTCCCGTATGGAACTCGCTGTCGATTCCCGTCGCTGGCTGCCCTTGGTGTGCGTCTTGGCGTTCTTATCCGCCTGCGGCGGAGGCGGGGGCGGCGCGACCGTTCCTGACGAACCCCGGAGGTATCTCGAGTCGGACGCCAGACGCTGCTCTTGAACAGAGCGGCTCACGCCCAGCTCGCGCAGCGTGCGGCGCACCGACAGGTCCGAGCCTTCCTCCAGCCGGATCATTTCGCGCTCCTCCGACGCTTTTAATCGCTCGTACCGTCGTCCGAGCCGGAGCCCACGAGACTTTTTTGAGCAACCGCACTTCGAGCACCGTCTCGGCCAGAGCCTGCTTCAAGCGGTCGTTCTCGTCCTGAAGTCCCTTTACCTCGGGGGCGCTCGCGGCGCGCTTCGTGTCCCCAAGCAGCCGCTTCTTCCCGGCCTCCAGAAACTCCTTCGACTAACGGTAGTACAAATTCGGAGCGAGCCCTCGCGACGACACAGAGCCGCAATGCTCTCCTCGCCGCGCAGTCCTTCGAGGACGATCCGAATCTTCTCTTCCGCCGAAAAACGGCGGCGTGTCTTGCGCTGAATGTCGTGGACGACCTTCTCTGCGCTCTCTGCCTTACCCATAAGGCTCTCCTTCCGGTTGGGCCGGAAGTCTCTCTTATTTCAAAGCCCAAACTGGTCCAACTTCTGCTGAACCCGAACAGACCTGGGCAAATCGACCGTTCATCTCGACTACAGCCGGCAAATAGGGCCGTCATGGTTTCCCGCCATCCCGGCTCCGCAGATGCCACCCTCGATGTCTCCGGCGGCGTGACCATCGCACTCGCGGATTCAGGAACGCTCTCGATTTCGCAAACTTTTCTCGCTGCGAAATCCACGAGCAAGCCCGGTAAAGTATCGTGCAAGTCGGAAACGACCAAGAGCAAGCTCAGGATGAAGGCGAACAAGTCTTCTCCCGGGACGTTTCTCGTGAAGGCAAAACTAGCCGGGTCGCTGCCCGCCGTGCCGGCGACGCTCGCTGGAGACCTGACGCTTACCGGAAGCAATACGGAGATGAGTGCGTCGACGACGGACTGTGAAGCGGACAACGACGCCAAAAACCTCCGTTGCGGTAGCTGAGGGACTCTCCGGGACTTCGCCGCGAAGACGGCCTCTGACGCCGCAGCGCGGGAACGTCCTGGCGACTCTGGGGAACGGCTGAGATTTGGTCCCGTGCGGGCCGGGTGCGAATCACGCCAGACAGGTGCGCCGGTCTTTCTTTGAAAGGAGTGCTCTGCGGGGCTTTGTCACCGAGGGACCAGCCCCGCTAGAAGTACCTCGAGGAGGACCGCGACGAGATCGTCGAGCTCGTCGATACCGCGCCGCCGTGCGATCCCGTTGCGGTGCGCTTCGGCACAGCCCAACAGGGCCGCCCAGAGCACCAGGGTGAGCTTTTCGGACGGGAGATCGCGGATGCTTCCGTCATTCGACGCGCTTTCGAATAGGGAGCGTACGAAGCCGAAGGCCTCGTCGTCCGCCTGGCGGAGTCCCTCGGATTTCGGCTCGAGCACGCCGAGGCCGCCGAAAGCAATCTCGTGCAGGGCGCGGTCCTCGAGGGCGAAATCGATATAGCCCTGCGCGGAGCCGGCCAGCCGCGACAAGGAATCCTCCCCGGCGTGATCGGAGGCCGCTTCGAGACGCTCCCGAAGTCGGACGAACCCGTCCGTTGCGAGTGCGGTCAGGAGCTCTTCCTTGTTCTTGAAATGGGAGTAGGGCGCTGTGTGCGTCACCCCCGTTCGCTTGGCGAGCTCGCGAAAGGTGAGGCTGCGCTCGCCCTGGTCCCGCACGATTTCGAGCGCTGCGGACTTGAGCGCATCTTTGAGCTGGCCGTGGTGATAGGCCGAGCCCTTTTTAGGGAGCTCCCTCTTTTTTCGGCTTTTGTTCATGATTTCAGGGGCTTGCGGCCGCGTCGCGACCCAACGTTCTTGAGTATACGCGAGTGGAGTGAACTTTCCAATAGAAAGATTCACCCAGCATCCGCTAGGGATGTTGCTCAGCCCACCAAAGGAGAACCGAGATGATCACCTCATCGAATGCCCCTCAGGTCCGATCGCTTCGCCCGCGCCACCTCCTGTCACGCGTCCTGCTCACCGCTCTGCTCGCAGGGGCGGGTGCCTCGCTGGCCAGCGAGGCACTTGCCATCCCCAATCACCCGTCGTCGGCGCGCGGTTTTGCCTCGGACATGGTGAAGGCCTACCGCGACTGTGATCCCGGGTTGGCAACCGGCACGACGCAAAACGCCTTTTTCCCGCGCCCCGCTTGTCCCCCGCCGGTCGTCGAATCGCCGAGCTGTCTCTTCAAGTTCAACGGGCGAGGCAAGGTGAAGATGACCGTTCAGTCCGGCGGCGACGTTCGTTACACAGTCAGGATGAGAAAATTGAATAATGCGTGCTACGGCGAGCAACTCGACTTCGTCGTCAAGTATCAGCAGACCAACGACGACTGCGCCGGGGGCAGTTCCTGCACCGCGATCAATACCGAACTGATCCTTGGTAGCTGCATCGTGGATACGAGTGGCCGCTGCAACATCACATCGACGTTCAACACGGATACCGCTGCGAACCTGGGCGGAGACGCGTTTGGCCCCGGGCTGGAGACGAGTCTCGCCATCGACGGATGCGGTCTCTTCCTCGGCTCGGAACTGGCTTTCCGTTGCGGCATCTACCTGCCCTGACGGATGCAAAGCTGCTCCTGCCCGGGCGACTCGGGCACCCTGAACCCTAACCCAGTCTCCTATTCCGAGACGACCGGCTAGGTGCAGAACTCCTCGTCTCAGCAGTTCGTAGCCGCCCCCAGGATGACAGTCGATGACCAGGTCCGCCAGGCCGCTACGCCGCCGCGGCTCTGTCCCGGAAACTCGACCTCTTATCCAAACTTCGCGGGGGCGGCCACCCCTCGACCTGGGCAAATGGAGCGTTCATCTCGACTACAGCCGGCAAATAGGGCCTTGAGGTCGGCCACCGTCGGTGCTCCTGCACCAAGGTGTCGTCGTTGCTCCCCCAGCCGAGGGCGTTATGCTTGCACTCGCCATGTCTACCTTGAGCACTCCGGACTCCTCCGCTCGGCTGCTAGCGGCCACCGCCAGTGGGCCGATAGGGCCCTGCCGAAATGCGAAAAGGAAGTACCGGCCGCCCAGCGGCGTCGCCGCGGCCGGCTAGACCCGAAAACTGGACCTCGCTCCAGGCTTCGCGGTTGCGGCTACCCAGCGACCTTGGCAAATAGGACGTCCATGTCGTCTACCGCCTGCGCAAGGGGATCGACGACAAGTTCTGGGAACCATCGTACTGAGGGCGTCGTCCCTCGAGGGGAGATTAGAATGGCTGGCGACGAGGTTGCCTGGATTTTGCTCCGCGTTGTGTACGCGTGGATGTTCCTCTACCCCGCGCTGGGGTTGATTCAGCAATGGCCCACGACGGTCCAGACGACCTCCCTGCTGTTCCGCTGGCAGCCCGGGTTCTTCGCCCTGGGCTCGGTCGCGTTCATGGTGGTGGGCGGGGTGATGATTCTGCTCGGCGTGTACGGGTGGGTCGCGGGCGCGGGGTTCTGCGCCTTCTCGGTGGGGGGCGCGCTCGTCCACTACCGGTTGGCCGCTCGGGCGGGTGCGATCGAGCTTTCGGCACATGCGTCGCGTGAAGACGTCGCCACGCTGGAGGGCCTCGCGGCGCTGGCCATCGTTGGCCACGTGACGTCCGCACAGAAGAATTTCGTGCTGGCGGCGGTTGGCTCGTTCTTCTTTCTGGTGGGTACGGGTCCGCTCAGTGTGGTGGGCTCGGCACCCCCGTTCTGAGGAGGTCAGGTGGTGGCGAAAAATAAGACGGGCGCTCGGCTAGTGGTCGAGTGCTTGAAACGCCAGGGCGTGGAGTACGTCTTCGGCATTCCGGGTGCGAAGATCGATGCGGTGTTCGATGCCCTGGCCGACGGCGACGCGCCGCGCCTCATCGTGTGCCGGCACGAGCAGAACGCGGCCTTCATGGCGGCGTGCGTCGGACGACTGACAGGACGGCCCGGGGTGGTGCTCGTCACATCGGGGCCGGGGGTCTCGAACCTGGCCACCGGCCTGATCACCGCGACGACCGAGGGCGATCCCATGGTAGCGCTGGCGGGCGCCGTGCCGCGGGCGATGGCGCTCAAACAGACACACCAGAGCATGGACAACGTGAGCTTCGCGCGGCCACTGACCAAGAGCAGCGTCGAGGTCATCGTCCCGGAGACCATTCCCGAGGTCTTGTCCAATGCCTTCCGGCTCGCGGCTCGCCCACGCGGGGGCGCTACGTTCGTGAGTCTGCCCCAGGACGTATTGGCCGAAGAAGTCTCCGGAAGCGATTGGGAAGCGACCATCGACGGCCCGCTCGGCCCTGCCCCGGTGGCGTCGGTGCGCGAGGCCGCCGCCCGGATCTCGGGAGCCAAGCAACCGGTACTCCTGCTCGGGCTCGAAGCGAGCAAGCCGGATCATGCCGAGTCCGTTCGTAGGCTGCTGGAGAAATTCCCCGTGGCGACGGTGCAGACGTTCGAGGCGGCCGGGATGCTGTCGCGCGAACTCGCGCCGTACTTCGTCGGTCGGGTCGGGCTTTTTCGCAACCAGCCGGGCGACCAGCTGCTCGAGTCGGCGGATGTGGTGATGACCGTCGGCTTCAGCCCGGTCGAGTATGATCCCGAAGTCTGGAATGCGGAGAACCGGCTCGACATCGTCCACGTCGACAACACGCCGACGACAGTGGGCAAGCGGTACCACCCGCGGCTGGAGCTCATCGGCGGCATTGCCGAGACCCTCGATGCCCTGACCGAGCAACTTCCGGCTCGAGAGGACGTCGGCGATCGCGGCTTCGTCGACCGGCTGAAGGCAGAGATGGACGCGGGCCTGGCGGAGTCCCTTCAGCGTCCCTCGTCGCCGATTCACCCCCTGCGATTCATTCACGACTTGCAGTCACAGATCAACGACAACACCACCGTCATCAGCGACGTGGGCTCGCACTACATGTGGTTGGCGCGTCATCTGTACTGCTACCGACCGCGGCACCTCTTGTTCAGCAACGGACAGCAGACCCTCGGTGTCGCGCTTCCCTGGGCGATTGCCGCCAGCCTGGTTCGGCCAAAAGAGCAGGTCATCTCGATCTCGGGGGATGGCGGATTCTTGTTCTCGGCGATGGAGCTCGAGACGGCGGTCCGCGAACGTCGCCGTTTCGTTCACTTCGTGTGGCGAGACGGTTCGTACAACATGGTCGCCGTGCAGGAGAAGATGAAGTACGGACGCACCTCCGGGGTGCAGTTCGGGCCGGTCGATCTGGTGCAATTCGCGGAGAGCTTCGGCGCCAAGGGGATCGCCCTCGAGACGGCCGACGACATCATTCCTGCTTTGCAGGAAGGGCAAGCGTTCGATGGGCCCGTCTTGATCGATGTGCCGATCGACTACGGCGACAACGCGACCTTGTTTGCAAACATCGACGCCTTCGCTGGTCACTAGAAGGGAAAGTCTCATGGGAACGGATCTCTACAACAAGGGCATGCGAGAGATGAGGCGCCACTTTGGGCCGGCGGCGGACGAGTGGATCAACAGCATCAAGGAAATCGCCCCTGAGTTCGCGAAGGTCAACGTCGAGTTCCCGTTCGGCGAGCTCTACACGCGAACGGTGCTGGACGACAAGACGCGCGAGCTGTGTACGGTCGCTGCATTGACCGTCCAGGGCTTCGCTCTGCCCGAGCTTCGGGTTCACGTGAAGGGCGCACTGAATTGTGGCGCCACGCGCGACGAGGTTGTCGAGGTCATCACCCAGATGACCGCCTACTGTGGATTCCCAGCCGCCACCAACGGGCTGCTCGCGGCCAAGGAGGTCTTTGACCAGCTCGACCAGGCCGACCATCCGACCTGACCCGAGCGAGGGGACCACGGATGAGTCCGGTGGGGGCGTGGGCGCCGCAGCGGTCCGCGGCGTGGCCGACATGAGCGGCGGAACGAAAGAGAGGGATGGGTTCACGCGCTGCGGTTCGCAGTCGTCGGCGCAGCTTCGTGCCTGGCTCGACTCCCCCGAACGGATCGCGCTCGTGGAAGAAGCGTCGCAGGCCTTGGGGGCTCCGAGCGCCATGGCCCGGTCCCAGGGGTGCAGGACGAGTACGTGGCGGTCTTCCGCTTCGATTCGCTGGCTGTAGTCGAGATGAGCGGCCTATTCGCCCAGTTCGACGGGTAACCGCCCCCGCGAAGCCTCGAGCGAGGTCGGGTTTCGGGTCAGAGGCGCGGCGGCTTAGCCGCAGGGCGGTGAAGGGGCCCCGTGAAGTGGGCCTCGCTTCGGTCGGCCGCATCGGCCGCCGCCAGGGCCGACTCCGCCCGCACGACGGTCACGGCATTGAGCCGGTCTTTCACGGCCTCGATCCGCGCAGGCTGGGCACGACGAGATCCGAGATCGCCTGATGGCCATCGGGAGTCGGATGGAACGGGGCCGGATTTCCAGGACTGATGATTTCGATGGAGAGCCCGTACGCCCAGGGATCCGACGTGCAGAACTCGTGGCCTACCATCGAGTCCCGGATGTCCACGACCTCCACGCCGTCGTGTTCCGACGCGACGCCGAACAGAATTTCGCTCAATCGGTCGAGGAGGGTTCGGAGGTACGCGACCTGGTTCTCGTTCAAGTCGAGAAGGTCCGGGCAGCCGAAGCGACCGCCCGGGCCCGGAAAGGGGTCGTGGTACGTCGTGAAGACGATGCGAGGTACGCGCCCAGTCCGCTCACCGCGCGCTTGGATGTCGGATACCAGCTCCGCGTAGTGGGCGCGCAGGGTGGGGAGTTGGTCGATGAAAAACTGCTCGATCGCCTTGCCGGGGTTTTCCGCCGTGCAGATGCGATCGGACGACGACACGTCTGAAGGAAGGGGACGACCGCGGCTTGCGGCATCGACCCAGGCGGTGAGGCGGTCGCGGTTTTGGTCCAGTACGCCGGCTAAGGCATCCCGAAGGTTGCTCCCCGCGTCGACCGCGCGATCCACCTGGTCCCCGAGCACCGAACCGAGGATGCAAGCCGCGAGGATGTTGGACCATTGCAGATCGTTGGCGCCTAGCGTGATCAGTACGATCTCCGGTTCGGCCTCGTCGTACGCCGCGTTGAGATCTTCTTGGGTGGACCAGTTTCCGAATTGCGCGGGCCGAAGCGTGAAGTCGCCTCGGACCTGCGCCGAGACGACGCCATTGGGATAGGTCGCGCCGGTGCAGGAGAACTTGGAGAGCTTTCCATCGATCGCCGCGGTCGCCTTGTTCGGGTAGGCAGCCCCGGCCTGATGGCAGGACGGATAATCACCATCCCAGTCGGGATTCAAATCGGTTGGCCCCACCCAAATCTGGAGGTCGTCGACGTACTCGAATCCATAGCGCACACCTTCGCCCGCGGAGACCGAGTCGCCTATGGCGACGACGGAGAGTCCCGGACCATCGGGGTTGCCAGCGTCGCCATCGTGGCTACTGGAGCACCCGAGGGCGCAGAGGAGGATCGTTAGAAAAGTCCCTGCGGATATACGCACCTCCCCACTCTAACCGACTTGCGTTTCGCCCTCTATTTGTCCGCCGCGCAAGATGAAGCGATTTCGCGAGTAGGCGAGGAATGCCCTCATCCGGGACTGGGCGGGTGCGGCGTAGCCTCGGGGCGGCACCTTCGAACGAACTCGACGGCGAGTTTCCAGTCAACACCGATGGCAGGCTCAAAACCTTCGGCCATCCCACCGGGGCGACAGGTCAAGAGCGCCACCACCGCCTTGCGTCACAATATCGGCGGCCCACCGACGACCTGCGGACTGGCGATCCTCGGAATGCCCTGATTGGCCTCGGAGGGTGAGCGAGACCCCTGCGGGGTTACCCCGCAGGGGTCTCGCCTACTCGCAAAACTCAGCGGCCCCGACGGCCCAGGTAGCCCTTCCCCCCGAGCAACCCGAATCCGGCGAGCATCATAAGAAGAATCTGCATAAGGGCCGCGCTTGTCGATGAGGCCGGAATCGCCGGGCCCGAATCGCCCGCGCACACACCGGTCGTGCAGACGTCGCCACTCGTCGTAGAATTTCCGTCATCGCAAGAGGCGCCGTCGGCCAAGGGGGTCGCGGCGGTGCACAATCCGGTCCCGACGTCACAGCTGCCATTGGCGTTGCACTGGTCACCGTTATTGCACACGACGCCGTCGCAGAGGTCTACGCCCACACAGGTGCCGCCCATACATTGGTCGCTAGTGGTCGCGGCGTTTGTGTCGTCACAGCCTGTACCGTCGGCCACGGGGGTCGCGGCGGTGCACAATCCGGTCCCGGCGTCACAGCTGCCATTGGCGTTGCACTGGTCACCGTTATTGCACACGACGCCGTCGCAGAGATCCGGTCCAGCGTCTTCGGTCAGGGTGATCGTCACGAGGTGGCCGTCGTCTGCTGCCGTGCCGGAATCGGTTGAATAGTTAGTCGCGGTGTCACCGTAGTCCGAGTCGATCCCGCCGCGCACGCCGCAGTAGTCGCCCCCTTGGTAAACAATGCTATAAGCCGTACTGTCGCACGAAGAGTCCCAGCTGAAGGTCAGTGTGTGCGTGATCGGGACGCCGTTGCTCGTACCCGAGATGATGGCCACGGCAGTTTGGGCAACCGGAATGTCCACAGAAGGGTCGCCTGCAAGGTAGCCGGTCGTCTCGAGGTAGGAGACCAAGCTAGGGTCCAGAGTGCCCGAGTCGAGCACGCCACCGCTCTGGCTGCCCGCGAACGCATCCAAGGAGATGGTGGCGGTGCCGTAGAGGGACTCTTGCAAGGTTTGTATCGTGGCATCAAAGGTCTGATCGACTTGAAGTGTGTAGTCGCCGGCCGCTGTAACCGTGAACTCGATGGTGTAGTTCGAATACAACGAGTTCTCCGCAGTTCCATAAGAATCATTCCAGGCGCCGGCCGTGAATCGATACTCCGTCTCGAGTGTCGTGCTGTTTTCCGTAAGGATACTCAGGGTGCTCGAGCCCCCATCCGCGGAAAAAACTCCAGACGCCGCGGGATCTGCCAATTCGCTGTCGTTGGTTGCCGCCCAGCCAGACATGCCGGCCTGGGCGGTGGCGGCGGGCAGAAGTAGGGCTAGCGCCAAAAATAGGGCGGTGGATCGAATTCCGTGACGAACATTCCGGTTCATTTTCCAGACTCCTAATGTTTGTGCGCGCTCCGCGCCCCGCTCAAATGTTGCAGTGGCCAACCCAAACGAACTCCCAACCCCGCCGTTTGAGAACGTGCGCCGAGGGCCCGAAGCCAGCCCCGCGGCTTCAGTTTACGGTCCATCCCGAGTCTGATCGAGAGGCACTGCGGCGGTCAAGAGCTTAGTTTTGTTCGCCCCGGCCTTCCCGGGGTCCGAATTTCTTGGAAGGGAAAGGGCTATGGGGAGACCAAGCAACTACGCACCGGAGGTGCGGGAGCGCTCGAACCGGGGGCTGCCGAGCACATCCGGCACCTGCGGGACGAGAATCGAAGGGCCTACGGGGCTCGCAAGATCTGGCTCCAGCTCCAGCGCGAGGACATCTGCTTCGCACGCCACACAGCAGAGCGACTGATGCAGGAGATCAAGGTGTTCGGCGCGGCCGGAGGACCACGACGGCCATCACCGACGACGCCTCGATGCGGCCCCCCGATCTCGTGAATCGGGAGTTCGTGGCGACGTGGAGTGGCTTCGCCTACGTCGCGTTCGTCATCGACGTGTTCTCGCGCATGATCTTCGGCTGGCGCGTCTCGACCTCGCTGCGCACGGACTTGGCGCTCGACGCGCTGTACTCGCGCCCGAAGAGCGACGCGCTCATTCACCATAGCGATAGGGGCGCGCAAACTGGGTTCAACTGGTCGTCGCAACACCGCCATGGTGAACTGATCCTAAGTGCTCGTCCAGCGCCTCTGCGGGAGTCCGCCAGCCGAGTGTCTTACGCGGGCGCGTGTTCAACGCGAGTGCGACGGCGTCGAGGTCTTCACGGCGGTATCGATGAAGGTCGGTGCCTTTCGGGAAGTACTGGCGCAAGAGACCGTTGGTGTTCTCGTTCGTTCCGCGTTGCCACGGGCTGTGAGGGTCACAGAAGTAGATTGCCACTCCGGTGTCGACGCGAAGCTGCGCATGTTGAGCCATCTCGGCTCCCTGATCCCAGGTGATCGACCGCCGGAGTTGCTCTGGCAACGTGCCGATTACCTTCGCGATTTCGTTGCGGACGGCTTCCGCGCCGTGGCCCGCAAGCGGTGGCCCGTTCTTCATACGAGGCTGCTTGCCGCGGCCCTCCATTGGGGGAAGGTGCAACAGCATCGTGAATCTGGTGGTGCGCTCCACGAGGGTGCCGATCGCGGACTTGTCGAGCCCGATAATCAAATCTCCTTCCCAGTGACCGGGCACTGCTCGATCAGCGACTTCGGCCGGTCGCTCGGTGATCATGATCTCTGGCTTGACGAAGTGCTTACCCCGGCCCCGAGTGCGAGCCCGGGGCACTCGCAGCGCTCGCCCGGTGCGCAGACAGGCAACCAGCTCGCGCTTGAGAGCACCTCGGCCCTGGATGAACAGTGCCTGGTAGATTGCTTCGTGCGAGATCCTCATGGTCTCATCCTCCGGGAAGTCTAGCTTCAGCCGGTTGGAGATCTGCTCAGGGCTCCACGACCTCGCCCACCGTCGGTCCGCTCGGGGTCCGTGACGGCGGCCTTTGAATCGCACCGCTGGACCGGGGACCCGCTCGCCGTCGGTGCGGGCGATCGCACCAGCGAGTCGGGCCTGGACGTACTCACGAAGCTGGTCTTGCGATACTAGTTTCGCTGTCTTGGGACGGCGGGCTTGCAACTCGGCCTTCCACTGCGCGAACGACGCCCGATAGTCGATGCGACCGCTACGCGTAGCCGCGTTCCGGCGTAGCTCACGCGAGATCGTCGAGGCGGCACGGTCGAGCCTACGCGAGATCGCCCGCACACCGAGCCCCTGCGCTCTGAGCAACGCGATCTCCTCGCGTTCCGAGAACGACAGGTACCTCCCCGATGGAGCGGTGAGCTGGATCGACGGCATCCCACCCCGCTCGCGGAACCATCGAGAACCGACGGGGGCCGAAACGCCACACGAGATCGCGGCCTCCTCGCTCGGTAGTCCCTCGGCGATCTTCTCCCAGAACGCACGCTCCACATCGCGTCGTACCGGGGGCCGGCCCGGCGATCGCATCGCTGGGCGTCCCGTCAACGTCACCATCCATCCCTCTGGTCGTCCCATACAACACCTCCTCTACGAGATGTTGCGACGACCGGTTGAATTCACCCAATACTCGTCGATTCGACACACGGAGCGATTGGCCGAGGCCGGGATCGAGGGATCGGTCGAAAGCGTCGGAGATTCGTATGGCAATGCTCTCGCGGAGACCGTGAACGGGCCGTACAAGACCGAGGTGATCCACCCGCAGTCTGCGTGGCGCATCGCCGATCAGGTTGAGTTCGCGACGTTGGAATGGGTCGACCGGTTCAATGACAGGCGGCTACTCCAGCCGACCGGTGACATCCCACCGGCCGAGTTCGAGACCAAGTACTACGAGGAACAAAACGCTCAGGCGGTGCAGCCCGACTCAGAGAAAAACGGCTCCGGAGAAACCGGGGCGATTCACCGCGTCTACCAGCCGTCTACCGAGACGGGCGCCCAAAATCTCCGGCCTTCGGTTACGAAGAATAACCCGTAGCGACTTCAGCGGAAAGAAGAATGGGCCGCCCCGGGATCGAACCGAGGACCCGCTGATTAAGAGTCAGCTGCTCTACCAACTGAGCTAGCGGCCCACGACGTCTCTACAGACCTCGGCGAAGCCGTGCAACTCTCGGCCGGCGGGCCAACCCGCCGGGGCA
>JAQWRY010000040.1 GCA_029243485.1 Candidatus Binatia bacterium
TGGGGTGGCAGATGACGGACCGAACGGGCCATTTCATCTCGGAATCCAGCGTGTACCGCATTCTGAAGGCGCACGACCTGATCACGAGCCCGGCCTACGTCTTGATCCGCGCTGCCGACCGCTTCCAGCATCCGACCAAGCGACCGAATGAGCTTTGGCAGACGGATTTTACGTATCTGCGCGTCGTGAGCTGGGGCTGGTACTACCTGTCGACCGTGCTCGACGATGACTCGCGCTACATCCTGGCGTGGACGCTCGGCACGACGATGAAGGCGTCGGACGTGACCGAGACACTCGACCTTGCGCGAGCGAAGACGGGAGTGGACGAGGTGCGGGTCGTGCATCGACCTCGACTGCTGAGCGACAACGGCCCCTGCTACGTCTCGGGCGATCTTGCGACCTACCTGGGTCGCCACGGTATGGAACACACACGAGGAGCGCCGTACCATCCGCAGACGCAGGGAAAGATCGAGCGCTACCACCGCTCGATGAAGAACGTGGTGAAGCTCGAGAACTACTACAGCCCGTGGGAGCTGGAGCGTGCGATCGGTCGCTTCGTGGAGCACTACAACCACCGGCGCTACCACGAGTCACTGGACAACGTGACTCCAGCCGATGCATATCATGGGCGGCGCACCGCGATCCTGACGCGCCGAGAACAGATCAAGAACAAGACAATGGCTCGTCGTAAGCGACAGAATCTACGAGCTGCGTAGGCGAGCAAACGCGCCGGAAGTGTCTCTTAGAAAGAGGCCCCAAAGATCCCGACGTCTTTGACGACGTACACTCAAGTACGCACCTCTCGTCCGGGGTACGCTTGATCTCCGCGTCTGTCTTCGGATAGGTTTCGCGCGAGATTATAACGAATATCGAGAGAGGTGACGAACCGTGAGTAAGAAGAATGTGAGCGATGCCTTGTGGGAAATGCTGGCCGACGCCGGAGTCAAGCGTTGTTACGGCATCGTCGGCGATGCCATGAATCCGATTATTGATGGACTCCGTCGCAATGGGAAGATCGACTTCATCCACGTTCGTCACGAAGAAGCGGGCGTCTTTGCGGCTTCCGCGGAAGCCAATCTGACCGGTGAGCCGGTCGCTGTTTGTGGTACGGCGGGCCCCGGAGTCACGCACCTGATCAACGGACTCATCGATGCGCGCAAGGAAGGGGCCCCGGTCATCGCGATTGCTGGCGATACGGTCAGTTCGGTGATCGATACGGGAATGCTCGAGGAGTTGAACCCGTATGCCTTCTTTTCCACAGCATCACGCTACACGGGCCGTATCGTGAACCCGGAGCAGACGCGCGCGGTGGTGCAGACAGCCATTCGGGTCGCGATTGCGGAAAATGGACCGACGGTCGTCGCGATCCCTGGAGACGTCGCCGCACAGCCCGCGCCGGACCACTCCTTTGAAGCTGTGCGCTACAATACCCCGGTGCTGCGGCCGAGCGAGACCGATCTCGACGCGCTCGCCAAGGCCATCAACGAGGCGAAAAAGATCACGATCTTCGGTGGAGCCGGTTGCGAGAAGGCTCACGACGAAGTGGTAGAGTTGGCAACCAAGCTCAAAGCTCCCGTTGGATACGCCTACCGGGGCAAGCAATGGCTGGAATGGGAGAATCCGAACGCCGTGGGGATGTCGGGGCTGATCGGTTGGGGGGGTGCCTACGAGGCCATGCACGAGGCCGACCTCCTGCTTCTGCTCGGAACCGATTTCCCGTTCTCCGAATTCTATCCGACGAAGAACGTCACGAAGGTGCAGATCGACAAGAGCCCAGTGCATCTAGGGCGCCGTACGCATCTGGACATGGCCCTTGTCGGGCACGTGAAGGATACGGTCGAAGCGCTGTTGCCCCTGTTGACGGAGAAGACCGATTCCAAGCACCTCGACAAGGCGCTCGAGAAGACCGAGAAGTCGCGTGAGGTCATGGCGCGCTACGTCACCCACGGCCCTGACATCAAGCCTCTTCGTCCCGAATACCTGACCAGTACGATCAATGATGTAGCGGATGATAATGCGATCTTCTCGGCGGATACTGGTACGCCGTGCATCTGGATGGCGCGCTATATCCATGGCAAGAGGAATCGTCGATTGATTGGTTCTCTCTCCTGGGCGTCGATGGCCAACGCGATGTCCAACGCAATGGGCGCCTCTTTGTCGCATCCCGGCCGCCAATGCATTGCCCTGTGCGGAGATGGCGGTTTCAGCATGATGATGGGGGACTTGCTGACGATTGTGGAGCGAAACCTTCCCGTGAAGGTCGTGATCTTCGACAATAGCAAGCTTGACTTCGTCCATATCGAGCAGGAGGAGGCGGGACTCGAACCGTTCGGCACGGAATTCAAGAACCCCAACTTCCAGAAGGTTGCGGAGGCCATGGGCGCATTCTCGGTACGGATCGAGGAACCGAAGGACGTTCCCGAAGCCGTCCGGGCAGCATTGAGCCATGATGGACCTGCGGTGATCGACGCCGTGGTGGATCCATTGGCGCTTTCGCTACCACCGCATATTACCTTCGGGATGGCCGAGGGCTTTTCGCTCAGTCTCGCGAAACAGGCACTGGCGGGCCGTCTGGATGATGTGTTGGAAACCGGCACTCGTAATATTCGCCTGGTCTGACAAGCGCCGCTCTACGGCCCATCCGGGATCCAGGGCAGACCTCCCGCGGGAGGTTTCACCCCTGGATCGAGGGTGGCTATGGCTCGGCTAGCCCCTTGCCGACAGCGCGGTTCGGAAAACTAGGCGTTCGACTTTTCTTTTTTCAAAATCAACGCGAAGGCGATCAGCTGCAGGATCAGCATCCCGAGAAATGCCAGAGGTTAATGGGCACGCCGAGTGGCATCGGCTCGACGCCGCCTTCTCCCAAAAAGACCCCGCCGTACAGAGGTATCGTAATGCCCGAGATCTGGTAGCCGACCAGAATGCATAAGCTGATCAAGGCGGGGAACAGCTCGTTGCCCTGAACCCACAGATAGTACATGCCCAGAAAAAACAGCAGCGCATTGGTGGCCAACATCCAAACCAGATGGGCGCGCGCGTGGGCATCCCAGAGATCGTTGAAAAGGTGCGAACTACCGACGCCCTGGAATACCGGAAGAAGTCCGCCGCCAAGCAACGCAATCGTGGTCAGAATCCTGCTCATATCCCGGTACCGCCCTCAGGCTTTCCGCGGATAGCCGACATGAAGCCCTTTTTGGGCTCCAATCCGACCTGACGGCTCCTTAACGGACGTATGCGTGCGCCTCGTTCTGCCTCATGGACGGCATCAACGAAGCACGTCTCGATCAGCTCATGGAGGCCAAGCCCGACACTGTCGCAGTCGCCTGCCCGTTCTGCACGACCATGATGACGGACGCGACGGGGCAGCGTAGAACGTCAAACTCGAACGCTCTTCTCATCAGGTCGGCCCACCGATGATGGCGACGCCTGGGCTCCTTGGCTTCCCGCTGATCATCCGGCGGGGTCGGAGCTTGGTGGGCTCGCCCGGCCGGCTCGGCGGCTCGTGCGACGGCGACCTTTCGGCGATTCGCGTGGCCGGCGAAGACACCGAGAGCCCAGCAATTCATCCGAAAAATTCGAGCGAGGATGAAAGCCGAACCGGGAACCCTGTTCGGACTGCGGCTACTGCACGACGAACGAAATCGGCTCGTTCCCGGCGCCCGGGTCCTGTGTGCACGCAAGACTCAGAGGGCCGAGGACAGGCACCCTCGACACCTCCACGGATACCGTATCGAGCTCGAACTCGACCGGCGTCGACGCGGCGTCCGGCGTGAGCGCAACCGTGGCGACGTCGCTTTCCACGATCACTGGCCCCGGTGTTCCGTTGGGCGGAACGTCGGTGTCGACCGTCAGGTCGAGCAACATGGGAACGCCTCCCACCCCGTTGGCCACGGGTCCTCCGGTGGCGCCCGCGATGGTCGTGACGGAATTTGCCGAGTCCAGCTGGATCTCCGCGGCGCCGAGCGCTTGCAACGTGGCCACGAGCGACTCGTCGAGTTCGACCTCGAGCTGCGTGCTCGTGTTCTGCGTTTCGCCCGCGCGGTAGCGTTCTTCGGGCATGACGGCGAGCGACATTCCCATGGGGATCGATGCGATTCCGAGGTTGCATATCATGCCGAAAGAGGCCGTCTGTGCGAGCGAGCCGCTGAAGTCCAGTGGGCACGCCTGGGCGCTCGAGAGAATCGACGCGGAATCTCCCGACGCGCTGCACGGCACGTCCTTGGTGTTGCTCCGCTCGATTGCCTCGACCAGCTTCGCGTCGCAAGTCTCGAGATCGACCGGGTCGACGAAGACGGTACGCCGGCTGGCCCTGGACTGCGCCCGCATCGAGCATACGTAGTAGTTGCCGACCGCCTTTATCTTGGCGCTGTCACAGCGCGCACGGCCGCCTCCATTGCCGGGCGGTGTCGCTCCGCCGAGAACCGCGGTGAGGATCGTGTCGACGCATCCACCGACGGTCGCGGCCGTCGCGTTGGCATCCCCCGTGGTGGGACACTGCACGATGGCCTTGCCCTCGGCTTTTTCGAAGCTCTCGTCGAGACGAGTTGCGCAGGAAAGGGAATCGAGGAGTTGACCGGCCTTGACCTCCGCCGCCCGAACGCCGGTCAGACACTGCGCATATCTGCCCGTCGCGATCTCCTTCTTGGCTCGGCAGCGACCGTCGGGAACGACTTCGGGGGTGTGTTGCACGACGTCGGTGGCTTCGCTCCGCGCCACGAACGTCGCACCATCGTTCTTCGAAATCGAGGTGGAGAAGTTTGCCTCCCAACAGACGTCCTTGTTGCGGATCTGCACGCGCGCAACACCGTCTTCGGGCACGAGGGGAAGCGGCGGGAGATTCAGGTCCTGCCCTTTGCCCTGCACGAGAAGCCGGGCCTTCCCGTCGTTGCCCGCCTTCAGCACGACTTCGTTGATGCCTCGATTGGAACGGGTGCGATCGCGGAAACGGTAGCCTTCCCGAATCGACTGCCAGCACGTCTTCCCATCACAGGTCTCCCCCGGAGGAACCGTGGCCTGGTAGACTTTCTCCATCGTCGCTTCTTCGGCACCAGCCCAGAGACAAATGGACGAGGCCGCCGCCGTGAACGGATCGCCGAACTCGGGCGGCGCGGTGTTTTCCCCGCCGGTCCAGCGAAACAGAAGCGAGTCCTGCGCGTCCTGGGTGGCGTCTTCGATCTTGAGCAGGCTCGTCTCGGCGCGGATCACGTGCTTGCACTCGCGTTCGCGCCCATCGGCGACCCCGCAGGCGGTAGCCGACGGGGTCTCGCCGACCACCAGTGGGGCCGGAATCCCGGCGCAGCCCGGGCCCGGACTCGGGCAGCGGGTGCGGAAGCTTCGTTCGTGGTCGACCGTGGTCGCGACTCCGTCGTTGTTCTCGATTCCGGCGTGGATGACGACCCGATATTCGTGGTCGTTCTGGAGCGATACCGTCGGCTCGAGCCACATGTAGTTGCGAATGTCGCCGTTGTAGGGCGTTCGCAGGTTGAAGGGCACGGTCTGGTCCGCTTCGTCGCGCAGCTCGATGAACGGCGCGGCCTGGCTGCGGGCGATGCCGTAGCCGAACAGAATGCCAATGCGGAAGTTCGCCGCGCTCTCGCTCGCGTCGACGGGGAACGCGTCCTGCCACTGATCCGGCACGAAGGCGATCAGCGCGTTCTGATCGAAATCGTCGTCGAACTGGAGTCGCTTCCATACGACCTGCCAGTGTCGTTGGACCAGCTCGGCGAGATGGGGCAACGACCCGGGCGCGCGCTCGTCGTAGACGTGGGTTCCGAGCCAGGGGTAGCGTTGCCAGGCGGTCCGGTATTGCTGGAGGGCGGTCGTCCGCTGGAGCGCGATGGCCGCTTCCATCGCCGTCATGCCCGCTTCGAGCGTGGCCTCACTCACCGAGTAGCCGATGCCGTTCTGGAACACCGCAACCAGATCCGAGTACGGCGCCCAGGCCTGCGTATCCAGCAACACGTTCTCGTCGATGATGATGAAGTAGTCGGCCTCCTGGTCGACCGAACCGGGGTCACCGTCGACTTCGAAGGCGCGGGCGAGAATCGTCGTGTCGTAGGTCTGATCCGCGATGCCATGCGAAGCGACGCCCATGAGGAACGCGACCTCTTCCCGAGCGGTGGTCGAGGAGTAATCGCCCGCGTACTTGTCCCGAAGGAAGGAGATGTAGGCGTTCAGGAACTGCGACCAGTGCGCGTTCTCGCCGTAATCGTCACCGATCGCATAGCCGCCGTCGGGAAACATCGAGCCGGCTTCGAGGTTGGCCACGTAGGCCGGGTCCTCGAGCAGATCCCGCAGCGGGCCGGCGGGAAGCTTCTCCACCGCGAGCTGCGAGATGTGAACATGCGAATACGAGCCATTCGCATGACTCGCGACGGGCGCGAGACAAAGGAATATGAAGAGGCTCGAGACGAGGAGGGCGAAGCGGGGCACGTGGTTCGTTCCTTTGGCTGGGGTTCGCATCCCGCCATAGGATGGCGTCCCCCCGGGACACAGCCGATATCGTGCGCGAGACGGCAGCCCACATCAAGGCTCTTTCTGCCCCAATCGACTTCTGGCCATCAACCCCCAACCTCCCCAATGGAAACCTCCCCGCCCCCTACCCGCCGGCGGCGGACTGGACCTGCAGACGAGCAACTCTGCGGCGGACAGGCGAGGGTGATGGCAGGCGATGGAAGAGATGGAGGGCCCGAGACGAAAACTGCTGATCGGCGCGGCGTGGCATCGTCGATATCCTCCTTTGCGAGAAGGAGGCCGATCTATTGTGGCCGCGCGACCCAAGCGTGGATGCCCGGCGTGCCGGTGAGGATCGGTACTCAGCCAACCGAGACGCGGACCTCACCGAAGCTTCGGGATGACCTCGGTCGCAAGTCGGTTCATGCTCGCCATGACCTCGTTCAGGTCGGCGTCGCGTGACCCGGGGACCAACACCAGCCGCTCGACGCCGGCCTCGAACAGTTCCGAGAGCCGCGATACGCAGTGCTCGCTTGGTCCGGCGACGGCGAAGCGATCGATGAAGGCATCGGGGAGGGCCGCGGCATGGCTCGCACTGGCGGTGGCGTGGCCGGCCATGTCGTAGTTCTTGCCGAGTGCTTCGAAGACCGAACCGTCGGAGCTGGCTTGGCGAGGGGAGCCGGGCATGCCGGAGAAGTGTGCGAACGACGCCGTGCCGCCCCGCGCGATCTGGCGCGCCGTGTCGGCGTCGGGATGCGCGACCGCGTTGACGTAGGCGCCCACCGAGATGCTGGTCGGATCGAGCCCAGCCGCCTCTCGTTCGGACCGAACGAGTGCGATCGCGTCGCGCAGTCGCGCGGGATCCGCGCCGACCCCGAAGGTCACCCGGTCGGCTTGGCGCGCCGCGACAGCGATCACTTTCGGGCCGGTCGCCGCGATGTCGATGGGGACTGGCGGTTGGCCGGTCCCGGCGATCCACTCATTGCGGCTCGTGGCGTCTCCGAGGTCGGCGGTCTCGCCGTGCAGGAACGCGCGGACCTGCGAGACGTAGGTCTCGAACGGTCGGACGCGCGCCGGCTTCTGGCCGAGGAATCCGAGCGCCGAATCGCCGCGCCCGATCCCGAGCACGGCGCGCCCGCCCGAGGCGACCTGTACGGCAGAGATCGCCGATGCCGTGACGGCGGGATGGCGCGTGACCGGGTTCGTGACGCCGGTTGCGAGAACCATACGTTCGGTCGAGGCGGCCGCGATACCGAGTGAAACATAGACATCGGCTGCCAGGTTCTGCGTATCGGCGAAGTAGATGCCGTCCCATCCGGCGCCCTCTGCCATCTGCGCCATGGGTCCGGCCAGGCCGGGTAGGGGGAATGTGAGCATGTGGATTTCGCGTCGCATGAAGACTCCCTTATCCAGTCGAGCCGACCGCTGCGAGGCGTTGGGCTGCGTGTTCTCCGTTGTGTCTGCGACGGGTTTGGGAGTAGGATCGACAACCGCTGCCCCGGCAGCCTGGTCGACCCAGCTCGTCCACCACCAGGGAGATCCCATGCCGCCTCTGACTCCAAGGTCCTTGATTGCCGCCGCAGCTGCTGCCGTCTTCCTATGGGCGCCGCGTCCCGCTGGCGCGGTCGATTATCTCGTTGGCCACCGGGTCAGCTCTTCGACGTACGGCAACGGGGCCGGGAAGGCCTTCAAGATCGTCATCAAGGCCGGGCAAAACGGGAACGCTCCAGCTTTCGTTCTGCCGGTGGATCCCGGAGGCGGCACGAACCTCGTTGCCATCGAGCGGGACTCTGCTCTGCTCGCCGATCCGTTGACGGCCGGCACCTGGAAGGGACTCGGCAATCCCGCGGGCTCGAAGGGCTGGAAGTACACGAACTCGAATGCTCCGGGCGGCGGGCGGGTGAAGCTGCTGCTCGTAAAGGAGCGCGTGATCAAGCTCGTCACGAAGGGCACGGGAGACATGGGCCCTCCCGTGGCGCCCAACGGGTCGATCTCCGTGGTGCTCTCGCTGGGTGATGACTCCTACTGCGCGGAGGCGACGCCTCCGCACTTCAAGGAGATCGACGGCAAGTTGATCCGCTCGAAGCAGCAGCCGGCGCCCGCAGCCTGCGCCGATACGTGCCTGCCCGGCTCGGACACCGACAACGACCGCCTCGACGATTGCTCCGAGACGAACACGGGAGTGTTCAACGGTGCCTTCGACACGGGTACGGATCCGCTTGTGGACGACACGGACAACGATGGCCTCCGCGATGGCGACGAGGTGCTTGGAACACCCGGCGGGCTCGATCTACCCGCCTTCGGGGTGAGCCCGCTGCGGCAGGACATCCTCCTGGAGTATGACTGGTTCGAGGATAGTCTGAACTGCCCGGCGCACAGTCACGAGCCGAGCGACGCCGCGCTCGCGATGGTGACGGCAATGTTCGCCGCCGCCCCGAGAGCCAATCCAGATGGTTCGACAGGAATCAACTTCATCCACGACAAGGGCCAGGGCGGCGTGCTCACGGGAGGTTCGATGATCCCCGACGCCGACGGGGTTCTCGTCGGCGATTCGGGAGGTGCGGAGTTCCAGAGTCACAAGGCTGCGAACTTCGCGGCGAACCGGGAAGACTACTTCCACTACACGGTGCTCCCGCATCGCTACAATACGAGCAGTGGCAGTTCGGGCCATGCGGAACTCGGCGGCGACGATCTGATCGTCTCGCTTCAGTGCTTCCTCTCCGATTCCAACGTGGGCCACACGATCGCCCACGAACTCGGGCACAACCTCCTGCTCTTCCACGGGGGGTTCAACGACCTGTGCAACTACAAACCGAACTACAACTCGGTGATGAACTACCGCTACCAATTCCCCGGCGTCGACTCGAACTGCACGCCTCCCGGCGACGGCGTACTCGACTACTCGATCGGCGACCGGATCTCGCTCGACGAGACGAACCTCGACGAGAACGACGGAACCTGCGGTCCAGGTTTCCCCTGGGACTGGAACGGAAACGGTCCGATCGAGACCGGCGTCGTGTTCGACATCAACCCCGACAGCGATCCGCTCCACGAGCCCTTCTGCGGCGGCGCCCTTTCGACGCTCAACGACGCCGACGATTGGGCCAACATCCGGCTGGACCGCGTCGTCGACGGCGATGGCGCCATTCCCCGCAGTGCGCGCCCGAGCATTGCCTGTGACAATCCGGCGCCGGCGCCCTAGGCAGAAGTCGCCGTCGGCGACCGTCCCCATTCCTCGGTCGGTTGGAATCTCACGGAACGGGGCTCGGGAATCCTGATCCTCTTCGATTGCGACGGAGTGTTCGGGTTCAGAGACGGTTGGACCAAATAGGTCGATGAAATAGGAGACACTTCCGGGAGGTGTCAGCGGGGCCGGAACTGGGCCCCTCCAGCCAATCGGGCCTTCTCCATGAGGCCACGCGAGATCAAAGCGAACGCCCGAAAAGAAGCCATTCTGTCGCCTTGGGCCCCAAAAGGGGGCTTCAGGGCGGCGATCCGCACCACATCATTGCTTGGGGCGCGTCGTCGTTGCGACCTCGTCGACATGCACGACGCTCCCCGTGGCCGCCTGGAGCGTGACGCGGGTATGGAAGACGGGTTTGGGAGAGTCGATGGGGGCTACGGCTACGACCTGGACCTGTTGCCACTCGGTTCCCAGTGCGAAGACTTCGGACTGTGCGACGAGCGGCGCCGAGTACATATTCTGGTCGCGGAAATCGACGGTCGCTTCGACCGTGGCCTCGCCATCGGGTGCTCGCGCCCAGAAGCTCAGAGTGACCCGGTCGCCCCCGGTAGCCGGGTTGGGCTGGTGGCTGGCGGCGCCATCGGCCAGTTCGAGCAGGGCCTTGCCTGCATAAGCGAGTTCGGGGTCGATCCGACGTCGGACCCCGGGGTCTTCGCGATAGCGCCAGCCGTAGCCTCCAAAGGGGGCCGTTTCTTCGAAGCCTCCGTTGGCGACATCCCCATTGCGACCAAACCCGCTCATGACGTCGCTGGGCCCTGCCTCCCAACCCAGATGCTGTTCGAGGTGTTCGGCCAGGACGACCGCCATCCCTCCGTGATCGTATTCGCAGCCGTGCCAGCGCTCGAACACCCAGGGGAACGTCGCGGCGGACATGTTCGGGTCGTCGCGTGAGGCGACGACTTCGTGGGTGTAGTTAGCGGGTTCATTCTCCGACCAGCCCCACGCGTTGAAGAGGACGATGTGGGCTGCGGGGTGGACGGTACGGAGATCATCGAGGAAGGCATGGTAGTCGGCCTGGATATCCGCAACTGGGCGTCCGACGTCGTTGGCTCCCAGGTTCACTACGACGACGTCGGCCCGGAACCGACTAAAGTCCCAGCTGGCCGCTGGCGAGGCAGGGTCGATTCGGTCGAAGAAGGCATGCACCGATGGAATCGTCGAGCCGCTCCAGGAAATGTTGTGATACGCGGCCTCGAACATCCGGGCCGTGATGCCGGCGTAGCCAAAGTGCGTTCCCTCGAGCTGGGCGCCGGGCTGATTCTTTTCGTGTTCGAGCGAATAGCCAGCCAGATTCGAATCTCCGTAGAATTCGATCCGGCGGCCTTGGCTCTTTGGTTTCGACGTCACTCCGGTTCCCAGGACTTCGAAGCCGAGAAAGGCCGTATCGCTGTACTCCGTCTCTTTGACGATCTCGACGGTGTGCGAGCCCGGCTCGAGGTTTTCGGCGAGAAGGTATTTCCCGGGACCGGGCGTGACCTTGAACTTTCTCGACGATGTCGGGTCGCCGTCGATCACGATCCGGAAATATTCCGTGTTCGTGCCTGGGTCGAGTTCTACCCAGGCGGCGCTTCCCACGAAACCTAGAGCGACTTCGGAGCCGGCCCAGCCTGCCCAGGGTGCCTCGGGGTTTTGCCGGTCCCAACGACCGGTGTAGCGGAGGCTCGGGTCGGTGGGGTCGAGGGTCTGTAGGCTGCTCGGGACCGTCGTCGGCCCGTCTCCGCAACCCGCCGCGGTTGCGATGATGGTTGCCAGCGAGAATCCGGTCATGACGGCCCACCTCTTCAGCATCGGCTATCTATTCTACGGCTGGTTTGAATGGTGCAAGCCTCCCATGCGGCAGAAAGAGACGCACGCAGACCTCCGGTAAGGCCGTTCGGTCGGATTGGAGCCGCCAGCGGGAGAAACACACGAGAGCCGCCTCAGCCGGCAACGGCCGGCGAGGCGGCTCGAAATGTGGCCGCTCCGTTCGAGCTTCCACTCACGACTCAAAGTCGGCTGATTCGACCTCGCAACGGCCTTGCCCCCGGGCCTGGAAACTAGGCGCTCAGGGCTTTCTTGAGAGCAGCTCTGAACTTCCCGATGGCATTGGAGAACTCGCCCGACGTGTTCTTCGCGTCGCCATCGGCAAGATAGCCCTGTGCTCGTCCGATGCGGCTCGGATCGCCACCCCGGCTGATGGCATCAGCAATGGCATCGCTTGCCGCTTCCCGTGCGAGGTTGGTCAGGTTGTCCATCTCCTGCGCGAGGGAGGCGGGATCGAGCCCCTTGCGAAGCGACTTCTCCATCGCGGCCACCGCCTGCTTGATTTTTTTCAGCGCCGCGACCGGATCGGGCGGAACCCCGGTCAGATCGGACTGCGCGAGTTCGAGTTTCCGACGTGCGGTGTTCAGGGGCGGCGTTGCCGCTGGAGGTGTCCCTGGATCGCTCGAGAGAAGGTCAACCTGCTGAATCGCTTGCGTGGCGACGGAGCCCAGGAAGGGTTCGGCGGCAATCGTACCCACCCATTCCTCCAACACCATGGTCGAGGGATTCGTCCAAGACCAGAGTCCGGAAAAGCAGTCGTCGCCCGGCGAACGGGTCCAGTTGAAGTAGACCAAGTCGGTCGGCTCGGTCGTATCGGTGCCCGCCAAAGAGAGACCGTCGGCAGAAACCTGGATCGTGTATTCGGAAAGACCGAAGCATTCGCCGTCACCTGCGATGCCCGACATCGTCACTTCACCGTCGGCAGCATCGGCCAGAGTACCGTCCGTGTACTCGACAGCGGTGCAGAAGTCCGATGCGCCACTCACGTCTTCCCAGTGAATGTCCAGCGTGCCACGGACCCGCTCGCAGGCTCCCGGCGAAAGCGCTGCGACCTCCGACGGGCCGAGCTCTCCATCGTAAATTCGAACGTAGTCGATGAATCCTCCCGCCTCTTCACCACTGTCGTCCCGACCGAAATGCAAAACACCACTGGCGGGGGAGGCGACGATGCCGAGGGGGTCTTGGAGATCCAGGGCAAGCACTCCGTCGACATAGACTCGTACCTGCTTGGTCGCATCGTTCCGCGTGAAAACGAGATGCTGCACAGAACTGACATGGATCAGGCCGCCACCCACGGAGTCATCGAGCTCGTATAGCTTCAGTTCGTAGCTGGTTACGAAGAGCGAGTTGTCACCGGCGAGATTGTCCCAGTTCATCAGGGCGCTGTGCGGGCTAGGATTGTCCGGTGTGCGCATGTAGATCTCGATCGAATACGAATCGGAGGGGATCGCACCCGGCGGATAGCCGACATGAAGCCCCTTTTTGGCCTCCAATCCGACCTAACGGCGCCTTACCGGACGTATGCGTGCGCCTCGTTCTGCCTCATGGACCGCGGTCGTGCTCGCGGTGCTGGCGGGTACTGCGCAGTTGCTCGCGGACGCGCTTCGTCGCCTCGTGCCGCGTCGCTCGCCGTACTGGCTGCGCCAGGGCCTCGCGAATCTCTTTCGGCCCCGCAACCACACGGTCTCGACGGTACTCACGGTGGGCTTTGGCTTTGTTCCTCGTGACGACGCTGTACGGCGTGAAGGACAACGTGTTGCGCCAGCTCGCGATGGACTCCAGCCCCGAGCGGCCGAACCTGGTGTTGTTCGACGTACAGCCCGATCAGGTCGCGCCTCTCGAGACCTTTCTGGCAGAGCGGGGCGCGGCGATCGTGGACCAGGCCACGATCGTGTCGGCGCGCTTGTCGGCCCTCGACGGAAAGTCGCTCTCGGAGCGGATCGCGGTCGACCCCGATGATCGCGAGGCGCAGTGGGCGCTCCTGCGGGAGTACCGTCTCTCTTACACGACCGTGTTCCTTGCCCGTCAGGTCGATGCGGACGTCCGGGCCGAGATTCAGCGGGATCTCGTCCTCTAGTTCCCGAACGTGTCGGTGCTCGATGCGAGTCTGATCCTGCGTGCGGTCGACACGATGATGGCGCGTGTGGCTCTCGCCGTGCGCGCTCTCGCGCTCTTCGCACTCGCGACCGGGTTTCTGATCCTCGTCGCCGCCGCCGCCATGGCGCGGGACGAGCGCACACGCGAGGTCCTCTTGCTGCGAACGCTCGGTGCCCCGACGCGCATCCTGCGGCGGATCATCACGACGGAGGCGGTCGCGATTGGCGCACTCGCCGCCGTTCTCGGCGTGGGACTGGCGATGATCGCGACGTGGGCGCTCACGCGCTTCGTCTTCGACATCCCGTTTACACCGTCGCTTCCGGACTACGCGGCGTTCGCCTTCGTGAGTTTCGTGATCAGTGCGGTGCTCGGCGGCGCGGTCGGTCGGCCGACGCGGGCGGGAAGCCCGCTCGCGGTTCTACGGTCGCAGTAGACGACGACGCGGTACGTTCAGGGCGCCGGGAGGAGCCTCTCTCACTGAAGCTGCACCGATCCTCCGGTCATCGGGGCCACGGTCTCGGGCCTCGGTTTCTCCCTTTCGGAGACGAGGTACATGAACGGCCCGAACTCCCGTGCGATCTCGCGGTACCGTGAGCTCTGCGTCTTGGCGGCTTCGCCGGTAGTCTGATCGAGAATGATCATGACGAGGGGAGCGCCTTCCGAACCGTAGAGCCAGATCGCTGGGGCGTGGTGGCCGTTGCCGCCGCACACGGTGCGAAAGGCGACGGCTCCGAGGGCTCCCGGGGTCAGGTGCACGTGCGTGCTGGGGAGGACCACGTGCGCCCAGCCCTCTTGCAGATCGATTTTCTCGAGGTCGACGAAGACCTCGCTCAGGCCGACCCCGTTGCGGAGGACCAGACGGGCCGGGCCGAGCCGGCGACAGTCTCGGAGGAGAGCCTCGGTAAATGCTGCTCGATTTGCCATGCTTTTTGTCGTCTCCTGGATTGCCGCCGTTCAGGGCGGGGTTTACTATTGAAATTGATTCTCAATTTCGTTTAGTATGGGGCATCGATGAGGATGTCAAGATGAAAACCGGAACCACCGTGTCGTCGCAGCGCGCGCTTCGCGCAATCCTGCCGACCCCGCCGGCCGCGATCGCCCACAAGAAGGTCCCGGGGCTCGAACTCGCGACGGATACGTTTCTCGCGAAAGTGTCCTTCGTTGGAGTCGTTGGTCGCGACGGCTCCGGGGCGCCGTCGGTCACCGCACGAATGGGAGAGGGCGGTGCGCCGAAGATCGCCGGGGAACGGACGCTGATGCTCTCGGATTCCCCGGCCGCACGACTCGGCGGCGAGCTCGAGAGTGCGCTGGGCCCAGGAGGAGTCGGGCTTGTCTGTTTGATCCCCGGAGTTCCCGAGACGCTGCGAATCAACGGAGACGTTCAGCCGTGCGACGAGGAGGGCTGGGCGAAGATCGACGTGAGCGAAGTGTACTTCCACTGCCCGAAGGCGTTTCTTCGGGCGCAGCTCTGGGCGCCTCGTGAGTCGCTCGCGCCCCTTCCCGGTTCCGCAGCGGGTGTTCGAGAACGGTTGGACTCCGCCGACGTTTCCTTCCTCGAGGGGGCGTCGTTCGCACTGCTCGGAACGCACGACGGCGACGGTGGCTTCGATCTCTCCCCTCGGGGCGACCCGGGCGGGTTGCTCCGCATTCTCGATGATCGCACCCTCTTTCTGCCGGATCGTCCGGGGAACCGGATCGCGGATAGCCTTCGCAACATTCTCGCCACCGGAGAAGCAGCACTGCTCGCGCTGGTGCCCGGCCGCGGGCAGAGCCTGCGCGTCCAGGCGCGTGCCGAGATCGTGACGGATCCCGCGCTCCTCGAGCCGGCTGCGGAGAAGGGCCGTGCGCCGAAGCTCGGGGTTCGCCTCGACGTTCGCACGGTCTCCTTTGAAGACGGCCCGGCTCTCGGGCAGTCGGCGATGTGGGATCCGGGGCGGCACACGGACCCGAAGAGCCTGCCGTCCTTGGGGGAGCTCCTTTTGCAGCAGTTGGATCCGAACGGTCGGGGTCGCCGGGTGAAGACCTTCTTCCTCGATCGGATGATGAAGAGGGACGCGGCGAAGAACCTCTACTGAACGCCCGTGGCCTCGATATCGATTCGCAGGAAGGCGTCGCCGAGGACCTCGTAGCCGTCGAGGCTCCTCACGGGTCGTCCGACCGAATGGAGAAGGTCGCGGCTAAGCACGACGCGCCCGACGTGTCGCTCGCTGCACAGATCGAGGGCGGCCTCTGCCATCATCTCCAGGGGTTCGACCCAGTCCGGGTTCTTCAGGGCGATGTAGCGCACCCAGTGTGCTCCTTCGCGGATAGCCGACATGAAGCCCCTTTTTGGCTCCCATCCGACCTAACGGCGCCTTATCGGACGTATGCGTGCGCCTCTTTCTGCCGCATGGAGCGACCTTCAACAGCCGAAGGCTGCGAGTATCTGGGAAAAACTGCTCACGAGATTCCAGTTGGGGTTCTCCTTCTGAATTTCCAGACAGATATAAGTGTAGACATCGATCGTGCCTTGGATATCCATAGGGCAGGAGGCAGGTATGACGAAGAATTCTGGCGAACAACGATCGCGT
>JAQWRY010000041.1 GCA_029243485.1 Candidatus Binatia bacterium
GTCACGCGGCTTCGATTTCCTCGGCTACCAGTTTCGTACCGGACGCAAACTTCGTCCTTCCGGCGAGAGTCACCGCCGCCTGCGCGAGCGTGCGCGCCGGCTTCACGAGCAGGGAGGCGACCGGCAACGCCTCCGGCAGTAGGTGTTGCGCTGGTGGCGGTGGATTCACGGCGGATTGGGCGAGGGCCGTGCGGCCCTGGTCAGCCGGAAAGGAGGGCACGAGCGCACCTGGTCCCAGGTCCGGATTTCGGGTTCAAGCGGCCGCGGCGGAGCCGTCGGGCGGCTTCATGTCGGCTATCCGCGATCAACGTCTACGGCGACGACGGCATCACACCGCGCTAGAGGTCCGGCCGAAAAGTCGCACGCAGCGCCGTCCAGCGGGCGAGCCAGGCTCTCGAACGGCGTGGGACTTTTCGGCCGCGCCCTTCTAGTCGGTCGTCGCGGGCGCCTGATCCTCGACGACTCGAAGGGCGCTTCCGAGCGCGACGTCCGCGAAGGACTGACGGACATCCGACACAGGCCAGTATACCTCGACCCGCTCGATGCCCGCGGCGTTGCCCAGCCCGATACGGACGGGGATTGGGCCCGCACCAAAGCCGCCTCCCGCCGACACGACCCGGTGGAGCGACCGTGACCGGCCGTCCTCGTCCACGACATCGACGCGGATCCGCGCTCCGATCCCGTCGCGGTTGCTCCGCATGCCCTCGGGATCGATCACGACGAAGCTGCCCTCGGTGCCCGGGTTCTCGAACAGTGCATCGCCGAAGGAGTCACCCGGAAACATGCCGCCGGTCCGAAGGTATACGTCCTCGTCGCCGTCCGCGTCGAAGTCGGCGAAGACGAGCCCTTCGGCCTTCTGTAAGTGTCCGAAGCCGCCGGGGGTCGTCACGTCGACGAAGGAGCGCCCGTCGCGGTTTCGAAACATCGCGTTTGGGAGGAGCGCTTCGTAGCCGGGGTAGCCGGTAGTCAAGTACAGGTCCAGCCACCCGTCGTCGTCGAGATCGCCGAAGTTGCCGCCGGCAGCCGGCGGCGCCCGATCGAGGCCGACTCGCTCGGTGACGTCTTCGAAGCCCAGCTCACCGTCCCCGCGGTAGAGCCGTGCACTTTCGAGCTCGTGCGGCAGTCCCAGCAGCGCGGGAACGAGTCGCTCCAGATCGGGCTCGTCTTCCGCGTACCCGCGCGCCTCGTGATGGTCTGAGGTGTAGCTCGACACGAACAGGTCGAGGGCGCCGTCTTGGTCGTAGTCCCAGGCCCAGGCCGCGAGGCTCCCGTGCGGCGCGAGCACGCCCGCCTCCGCTGCGACGTCCGTGAACGTTCCGTCGCCCTCGTTGCGGTAGAGCCGGTTGGGCCCGTAGAGGTTCGAGACGAACAGGTCGGGATCGCGATCGTCGTCGAAGTCGGCCCACACGACGCTCTTCGCCCACCGGTAGTTGTCGACGCCAGCCTCGTCGGCGACGTCCACGAAGCGACCGTCGCCTTCGTTGCGAAACAGCTGACTGGGAACCGTGTAGTTCCCCCACGACTCGTTGCCCACGTAAAGGTCGAGGTCTCCGTCGCCGTCGAAGTCGGCCCAGGCGGCGCTGTGGGAAGGGACGTCTCTGCCCGCGAGGCCGGCCTCGATTGTCACGTCTTCGAACGAGGCATCCCCCCGGTTGCGCAGCAGCGAGTTCGGATGCTGTCCGAATCTTCCCAGCCACGCGCCGCGCAAGACGTAGAGGTCCTGATCGCCGTCGTCGTCGTAGTCGGCGTGGATGACCGCGTTGCCACCGAGCTGGTCGGCGAGCCCTGCTGCGTCGCTGCGGTCCCGGAATCGGCCCGCTCCGTCTCCGCTTAGCAGACGAAGTGGTGCAGAAGGATCGGAGCTCGCGATTACCAGGTCGAGAAATCCGTCTCCATCAAAATCGGCGACAGACACGCCGCCCCCGAGATTGCGTTGGGAGACGCCCGCGCGGCCGCCGACGTCGCGAAAGCGCCTAAACTCAGGCTCGCCCGACGAGAAGACCTCCGGCGAGATCCTGTACGCCTCGGGCACGCCGCCGGGAAACTCGCCGAGCGTCATGTAGGCGACGTTCAGGAGCCAGCGCGCGGACAGGCTCCGAGGCTCGACCTCGAGCAGCTCTTCGAGAACCTCGGTCGCCCGGCGCGATCCGCGTTGGTCCGTGTGAACGCCGGCGGGTCGGATCGGAAGGATACAGCTGTCGCTGGTGTGCATCGCGACGCAATTCCGTGTCTCCCCGAGGCGAAGGTATCCGGTTGCGACGTCGAGGAGGACTCGCGCCGTCGCGCCGCGGTCGAACCGATCCGGATGGGCGACGGCGATCGAGTGCGCTTGCTCCAGAGCTTCGACCGCAGCTTCGACCTCGCCGAGACGCAGCTCGCCGTACGCGAGCCGACGGAGCTGGTGAACCTGCATGCCGGGTTCGAGCGATTCGCCGATACGCTCCCAGTTCTTGCGCAGCGTCTGGACCTCGACGGTTCCGGTGTAGGGACTCGTCGTTCTCGACTCGATCTCGACGCGCCGAAGCGCCTGCTCGATCGTCTCGGGCTTCGCCGGGATCGCCGCCTCGTGCTGGAGCGCGTCGGGCGGAGGCTCACAGCCGACGAGAAGCGCGAGCGCGACGAGCGCCCGGAGTCCGTTCACCCGCCGGACATCGGAACGGGCGCGTCCACGGGGCACGGCACGTTCTCGTCGTTGCAGACCTCGATCACCGCCATCATCCCGTTGTCTTCGTGCTCACCGATGTGGCAGTGGTACACGAACTTGCCCGCGATCACGGGATCGGTGAACGGAATGATGACCTTCACCTGCCCGCGCGGGAACTGCCCGTCGTCGCAGACAGTGCTCGTCTCATGCGTGTAGATCGGGTTCCCGTCCGCCGGGACCGTCTGACACACGCCGTTCGCCTCGTCTTCCCAGATGCAGTTGCGCCAGGGAATGTTCTGGGTGTCCTGGCGCCCAATGAAGGGCTGAGGCTCGCCGTTCACCTCGGTCACCTGGAAGTCGAGTTGGTGGATGTGGAACACGTGGTTCTCGCCGGTGCAGTTGTTGATCGTCCACTCCTCGATACATCCGAGCCGCACCGTCGTGTTGGTGACGTTTGGATCAAATTGCTGGCCGTTGATGAAGAACGGACTTCCGCTGGGGCGCTCTTCGAAATTGATCACGCGCGGTGGGCAGTTCTCTCGTCCCCGCAGGTCTTCGACCGGTGGAAACTGGTTGGGCGTAGGCAGATCCACCGTCTCGGCCCGATCCCCGCCGATCACCAGCGTCGCGAGAAGGCTTTCCGGCGAGCAGTCGCCCTGAGGTCCCATGCATGTCGAGGCGTCGCTGTTCTCGCAGCCGTCGAGGTTGTCGATGCCGGCGTCGTCGCACGCGCCGCCGTCGTAGACCGCGTCGGACCCACCCGGGAAGTACCGATCGTAGTTCGGCGGTTGATTGCCGAGCGTGCGTGTCTTGAGCGCGTACGTTCCGGGTCCTCCTCCGACCACGAGGAACTGTGACCGCGCCGCCGTCGGCAGAAGAATGCTCTGTCGCTCGACGAGACGGGTGTGGCGCTGTCCGTCGCGCGCGATCTCGTAGAAGGTGTGGCCCTCGAGAACGAGGTGATAGTAGATGTCCGCCCCGATGTTCCCGACGCTCCACAGCTGAACCTCGCCGGGGCGCATCCCAATGGTCGGTGCGATCTGACCGTTCACGGTCCGTTGGGTAGGGCTGCCGGTGTCCGGCGTCACGGCGACCTGACCGTTTGCGTCGATCTGCAGGTCCTTCAGCAGCAGCAGGTGCGAGCGGATGTCCGCGAGCTGCGGGAAGGGCGCGAGAAGTCCGTCGACGACGATCCCTCCGGACATTCCGCCGCCGATCTGCGACTCAGTGAGACCGTGGAAGTGGGGGTGATAGTAGTAGAGTCCCGGCGGATGATCGGGCGGGATGTCGATCGAGTATAAGATCTCGCCCCCCGGCAGGATCGTCAGGAAAACGTCGTCGCCCTGACCGGCCGCCGATGGGAGCGGTGACACGTTCATCCCGTGGTAGTGGATGTTGGTGTCGTTCGACAGGTCATTGCGCAGAGTGAGCTCGATCGTGTCGCCAGGCGCCACTTCGAGCGTTGGCGGCGCGAGTCGGCCGTCATAGACCTGCGTATTCACGGTCCGGCCGTCGAACTCGATGTCGGAGTGACCGGAGGTGAACGTGGTTTGGAGGACGCCATTCTCACTTCGGACCCTTGGCGGTTCCTCGAGCGTCCCCGCATCAGGATCGGCGTCGCTACACCCGCCGATCAGCGCTGACATGGCGACCACGGTGAGACCGCAGCACCCCAGCCTTCTCCCCGATGGTGTCCTCGACGACATACGTGCCTCCCTCTGCTAGGGCGATCCAGACGCATACTCCCTTGTGGGCGGGAGGTCTACGACGCCGGCCGCGATTTCACGGGCCGCGTGACCCGGTACGTGGTCCGCGATAGACGAAAGCCGTGGGATCAACCAAGCGTCCTGAGCGCCCGTGGTGGATGACCGGGCTCGCTGTGTTCTGTGCGCTCACGATCCCGTTCCTGCTGTACCGAGACGTCACCCTGAACCATGTTCGCGACGTCGAGGTCTGGTTCGGCTTCGAGCTACACGGGCCCGCTGCCGTAGCCACGGCACCGTTGCATTACCTCATTTTCGCGGTGGGAGCCTGGGGGTTCTGGAGACAACGCCCGTGGATTTTACCAATTGCGGCCGCTTACGAGATGTACATCGCGCTGAGTCACCTCGTCTGGAACCAGCTGAGCCCGAACGGGTACGGCCTCCTCTCGGGGATCGCGCAGGCGATCGCGTTCTCGATTCCGGCCGTCTTCCTCTGGCGCGCGCACGTGTCGAGATCGGGGGGCTGAGGTGCTCTCGACGATCCCCAACGCGCTCAGCACGTTCCGCCTCGCCGCGACGCCGGTCTTACTCATTCTCGCGTGGCTCGGCGAGACGGCCCTGTTCCTCACCCTATTCGCCATCGCGCTGGCCTCCGACGTCCTCGACGGCATGCTAGCGCGTCGGTGGAAGATGGAGTCGGAGCTGGGGGCGCGACTGGATCAGTGGGCGGACTTCGCGGTGTGGGCGTCGTTCCCCCTCGCCGCGTGGTGGCTCTGGCCAGAGATCCTCGTGCGCGAGGCCGGCTACGTGATTCTCGCGGTCACGTGTCTCCTTCTGCCGACGTTCGTCGGGTTCCTCAAGTACCGCGAGGTACCGGGCTATCACACGTGGTTTGCGAAGACGTCGGCGGTTGCGATGGGAGTGGCGGTTCCAGCGTTACTCCTCTTCGACGTCGTGTGGCCGTTTCGGGCGGCGTCGCTCTTCTTGCTGATCGCTGCGGCCGACGAGCTCGCCATCACGTTCCTTCTTCCGGACTGCCGACACGACATTCCCTCCGCGATCCACGCGAGGCGTATGCGCGGCTGGCGGTAGGCGGGATCAAGGGCCCATTTGCCCAGGACGGCGGGTAGCCGCCACCGCGAAGGCTCGAGCCAGGTCCGGATTTCGGGTTCAAGCGGCCGCGGCGGAGCCGTCGGGCGGGCGCTCGGGGGTGTACTGGCGCGGAGACATCGGGGCTAGTCCCGCGACAAGGGCATGGTCGGTCCAGCGGCCTGTCTCTGGAGATGTGCGTGAGAGGAGGGCTGGAGTCCCTTCGGAAGTCCTCGCCCCGCAGGTGGCGTCGATCATCGATTTGCTGCCTGCCAGGGCGCCGACCGGGACGTCGGCGGCGGAGGCGGCTGCGCTGAAGGCGTATCACGACGCACTACAGGCGATGTTGAGAGCCGCTCACTCGGTGGACGCGGAGCTTTACTGCATTGAACACCGGCTGCGTCCGTTCGCGGATGACCAGATCCGGCTGCGAACGAGGGTGACGCTCCGCCATGGAGATGAGCCAGTTGACGCGTCCGACGGGACCATCACCGGGACCCTGTACGAGATGGCCGAGGCCACGATGGTCGCGGGCATCGAGCAGGTTGAGATCTCGATCGGCTTCGAAGCCCCCGGCGACCTCGATGAAGGAGGGCGCGAGCGGTACGACTTGGCGATCGGCGAGGCCCGCCATGTGGCCGAGGGACTGCGTTCCGCGCAGGATGAGTTCGCCAGTGCCAGGGAGGTGGTGGCAGCGCGGTCCGAGGATGTAGATCTTCACCTGCTTCTTGGCGGTGCAGCGTGAGGGGCTGCCACGCCTGGTAGTGTTGGGATGACAGGATCGAGTTCCTCGCTCGTCCGTTCTGGCCCATGATCCCTTCTTCCCGTTCGGTCTCGGTCTTCGTCTTGATGGCCCTCTGGCTGCTCACACCTCAGGTGTCCGTAGCCTTCACCGGGGACGAACAGTGCGAAGCGATCCGCATGGTCGCCATGGGCCAGCGGATCTCGTCGAAGCTTCAGTGTCGAGCGTGGGCGAAGCTCACGGACGCCCCGGTACAGCAGTTTTGCCTGGACGTCGCCGACCAGCGGTTTCTGAAGCTGGTGACGGACGCGGGGCCTGGGTGCGCTGACGCGGGCCTCGTGGTGGAGATGGGCGGTGGTGCTGACGCCGTGATGAGTGAGATCGTGGGGGCCGTCGAAGGGGCTACTCCGGCGATACCGGACATCTCCGGTCTCTGGGAGCTTCGCACGGTGGTAGCGGCCAACCCAGACCCCATGAGGGATGGGAGCCTGTACTGCGACTCTGATCCGACATGTCCCGACGAACTCGTCATCGTCGAGTGCGACACGGAGATCGTCCAGGATGGGGACAGGTTCGAGCAGTCGGCTCTCTGTAGGAGCGCGGACGACTCCCGTCTCTACCTTGAGCCGTTTTCGCAGTCCGGGGCAGGTGCGATCGATCTGGTGACGGGCGAGACCGTCATGGAGGGGGAGGTCGAGGTCTTTCCGAGCTTCTTCGTCTACTTCAAGGGTGAGGGGTCGTACGGCCCCGACGCTCAGTCGAGTACGATGACGACGACGGCGGGTGCGGATGGCAACTGGTTGTGGCTTTCGGTCACCACGGGGCGGCGGCTGGGTGAAGCCGGAGACTGACCAACATGCCCATCGAGGATGGGCGACAGGATCGCATCCGTCGGGCGTCGTTTCCCCGCATGGATGACCCCGAGAAGAACGGTGGTTCACGGCTCACGTTTCTCTTGGGGATCTTGGCATTCCCGGCTGCTGCGATCGTGGTCGTCGCTGCACTTTCCCTGGCGGATACGGCGGCGGACACGAGGACGCGTCCTCCCAAGCCACGAGTTGCCGGTTCCGTCGCAGATACGGCTGATGGTCCCGTCATGAGCGCCAGGGCTGTTCCTGGCCGCACTGGTGAATACGTTGCACCGCAGCGAGTTGGAACGCCCGAAGCCGCTGCATATGCGAGGGCCGGGGCTCACCTGATCTCTTTGGCCGGTCGGGGCCGCGATGGGTGTCAGGGATGCTTCGCTGGAGACGTGGCTCGCTGCAGTACACTTTCGGTGATCCTCGACGAGTTCGAGGAGGCGTCGGAGACGACAGCTGTGGCCCTAGAAACGGCAGAGAGACGCGTCGCTGCTTCACAGCTTGATCCAATCAAGTTGCGGGACGCTGCGGCCATGGTCGGCGGTAGGCGGGATCAAGGGCCTATTTGCCCATGCCGACGGGTAGCCGGCGGTAGGCGGGATCAAGGGCCCATTTGCCCAGGACGGCGGGTAGCCGCCACCGCGAAGGCTCGAGCCAGGTCCGGATTTCGGGTTCAAGCGGCCGCGGCGGAGCCGTCGGGCGGCGGGTTCCACTTCGCATGCTCGCT
>JAQWRY010000042.1 GCA_029243485.1 Candidatus Binatia bacterium
ATCCGCGGGTCGGCGGTGAACCAAGACGGGCGCAGTGCGGGGCTGACGGCGCCGAGCCAGCGTTCTCAGCAGCGGGTGATCGAACAGGCGTTGGCCAGTGCGGGCGCGAAGCCGGAAGAGATCAGTTACGTCGAGGCGCACGGAACGGGGACGCCGCTGGGCGACCCGATCGAAATCGAGGCGCTGACCAACGTCGTGGGTCGGCCGCGGGAGGACGGGTCGACGTGCAAGGTCGGGTCGGTGAAGACGAACTTCGGTCACCTGGAGGCGGCGGCCGGAGTAGCGGGTCTGATCAAGGTGGCTCTGTCGCTGCGGCACCGGGAGATTCCACCGCACCTGAACTTCCAGCAGTTGAACCCGGGGATCACGTTCGAGAACACGCCGTTCGAGATTCCGACGGCGCTCGAACCGTGGGAACCGGCGGGGGATCGGCGCCTGGGCGGTGTCAGTTCGTTTGGATTCTCGGGGACGAATGCGCACGTGATCCTGGAGGAAGCTCCCAAGGATGAGCGTCCGACCGCTTCTGCTGAAGCGACGTCCGGTGGTGACGACGCACCGCACGTGCTCGTGCTGTCGGGGCACGGTTCGGCGGCGCTCTCCGAGCGCGCGCGCACGATGAGTCGCCGTTTGCGGACGCCAGACGCCAAATCGTCTCTCGGCGACATATGCTTCACGGCAAGCCGGCATCGCACCCACCATACGGACCGACTGGCCGTCGTCGGTGAAGGCGCCGACGAGATCGCCGACAAGCTCGACGCGTTTGCGGACGCGCGCGAGCAGCCGGGTCTAGTTGCTGGACGGGTGCGCTCCGGCGCGGCGCCGCGAATCGCCTTTGTCTTCCCTGGCCAAGGCTCGCAGTGGCGCAGCATGGGGCTCGAGCTCTACGAACATGAGCCGGTGTTTCGCGCCGCGCTCGACGACTGCGCGCGAGCCATCCAGCAGCATGCTGGCTGGGATCTGCTGCGCGAGATCCGGGGCGAGGACCGGTCGGGGATTCAGAGCGGGCAGGTCGACGTGGTGCAGCCGGCTCTCTTCTCGATTCAGGTGGCCCTCGCGACGTTCTGGCGAAGCCTGGGCATCGAGCCCGACGTCGTCGTTGGGCACAGCATGGGTGAGGTGGCGGCAGCGCACATTGCGGGAGCGCTTTCGTTGGACGACGCGACCCGCGTGATCTGTGAGCGGAGCCGACTGGTCCGGACCGGGGCGGCGCTGGGCGGCATGATGGTCGTGGAGTTGTCTTTGGATGAGGCGCGGGCCGCGATCGAGACCCGCACGGCGCAGCTGGCGGTGGCGGCGAGCAACGGCCCCCGGTCCTCCATTCTCTCCGGCCGGATCGACGCGCTCGATGCGGTCCAGGCGGAGCTCGAAGGGAAGCAGGTCTTCTGTCGGCGCGTGAAGGTGGACTACGCGTCGCACAGTCCCCAGATGGACGGGCTCCTGCCCGACGTGGTGGAGGCCCTGAGCGACCTGCAACCCGGACCGACGAATGTTCCGTTTCTCTCGACCGTCCGCGGCGACGTCACCGATGGCGCCCAACTCGACGGCGCCTATTGGGCGCGCAATCTTCGCGAGCCGGTCCTGTTCTGGAACGCCATCGAGAAGATTCTCGAGCGGCCACCGTGCGTTCTGCTCGAGGTGAGCCCCCACCCGGTACTCCTCCCGGGCGTCGCCGACGCTCTGCGCGGCGAGGAGGGGGCGACGATCGTGACGTCGCTGCGACGCGATCAACCCGAGCGCGCCGTCCTCCGGGAGTCTCTCGCCGCCCTGCATTGCGCCGGGGTCGAGGCCGATTGGGAGCGGATCTACCCGAGTGGTCGCTGCGTCGCGCTGCCCACGTACCCGTGGCAGCGGGAGCGCTACTGGCTGGACGAGTCGCTTGCGGAGCGAAACCTGACCTTGACTTCGCCGGGAGGTGGCGCCGGAGGTGTGGGAACGGCTGCCGGACATCCGCTCCTGGGCCACGGCTTCGCTTCCGCGCAGGGTGCGCACGTGTTCGAGGTCGCGATCGGGCTGGAGACGCACGCCTACCTGGCCGACCACCGGGTAGAGGACAAGGCGTGGCTCCCGGCCGCGGCGTACACCGAGATGGCTCTCGCGGCGGCTGCGAACGTAGGCGACGACGCGCCGCGGGTGGACACGTTGACCTTCGAGACGCCACTGATCCTCCCCGACGACGGGGTCCGGACGTTGCAGGTCGTGCTGAGCCCCGACGGGGAGGACCACGCGACCGTAGAGTTCTTCACGCGCCTCGGCGAGGAGGACGGTTTCCGGTCCACCTGGACGCGCCACGCACACGGTCGGGTGCAGTGGACGACTGAGACGGCCGAGTTGGCCGCTCCCTCACTCGAGGCGATGAAGGTGCGCTGTGCCGATTCGGTCGAGATCGAGGAGTTCTACGAGGCGCTTGCCGCGACGGGTCTCGAATACGGTCCGCGCTTTCGCGGAGTGAAGGAGCTCTACCGAGGCGTCGATGAGGCGCTAGGTCGGATCGAGCTCTCCGAGAGTGAAGAGGCCGAAGCGAGCGCGTACGGCGTGCATCCGGCGCTCCTCGATGCCGCGTTTCAGGTCTTTGGTGCGACCTTCACCGGCGCGGAGCGAATCGGGACGTATCTTCCGGCGACACTGGAACACGTGCGCCGGCTCGGCACCTGCGGGTCCGGCCTGTGGGCCCACGCGCGACTCGTGGAAGGCGAGCCCGGCTCCTCGGAAGAGCTCTCGGCGGAGGTTCGACTCCTGAACGGGGCGGGCGAACTGGTGATGGAGGTCGGAGCTCTACGTGCCCGACGGTTCGGCGGTGCGTCGGAGAAGGCGAGCTGGGAGGACTGGCTGTATCGTCTGGAGTGGCGCGCCGAGGAGCGGACGGCCGGCGTGGCAGACACGGAGCGTGGGACGTGGATCGTCCTCGGCGACTCCGGGCGCCGCGGCGAGATCGAGGCCGGGCTCGTGGCCCGCGGCCAGGAGGTCCTGTCGGTTGGTTTCGGCGGCGGGTACGCGCGCACCGTCACGGGCTATCAGATCGATCCGACCCGCCCGGAGGACTACCAGCAGTTCCTGCGCGACGCCTTTTCGAACGGGCGTCCCGCTTGCCGCGGAGTTCTCCATCTCTGTGACGATGGCGTCGACGACCTCACGGAGGCACAGCGCCGGGGCGTCGGGAGCGTTCTGCACCTCGTGCAGGCACTCGCCCACATCGGCTGGCGCGACGCTCCTCGTCTCTGGCTCGTGACGTGCGGTGCGCAGGCGGTGGAGTCGAGCGAGACCGTTCCAGGTCTGTCGCAGGCTCCGCTCTGGGGGCTCGGCAAGGTCGTGGCGCTCGAGCATCCCGAGTTGCGCTGCACACGGCTCGACCTCGACCCGGCGGACGCCGGAGTACCCGACGCGCTGATCGCCGAGCTGCTCGCGGACATGCACGAGGACGAGATCGCGCTTCGCGGATCGCAGCGTTACGTACATCGCCTGTCGACCGCCGAGGCGGAAGCGCCGGCGGAGACGCCCCGCGGCGTCCCGGAGCCAGCCGGGGACCGGCCCTTTCGTCTCCTGGCCGACGACAAGGGCGTCCTCGACGACATCACGCTCTGCGAGGTCGACCGACCGGCGCCTGGGCCCGGCCAGGTCGAGATCGAAATTCGCGCGGCGGGCCTGAACTTCCGCGACGTTCTTCTCGCACTCGACGCCGTTCCACCAGAGTACCAGGACGAGGGCCCGGTCGTGTTGGGCCGGGAGTGTTCGGGGGTGGTGAGTGCCGTCGGCGCGGACGTGACGGACGTCGCCGTCGGGGACGAGGTCGTGACCGTCGCGCCAGGTTGTTTTGCGCGCTACGTGTTGGCCCCGGCCGCGTTCGCGGTTCCGAAGCCCAGCGGCCTGAGCTTCGAAGAGGCGGCGTCGGTTCCCCTGGTGTTCATGACGGCGCACTACGGATTGAACCACCTGGCGCGCATTCGAGCTGGCGAGCGGGTTCTGATTCACGCCGCCGCCGGTGGGGTGGGTCAGGCCGCGGTGCAGCTGGCGCAGCGTGCCGGCGCCGAAGTGTTCGCCACCGCCGGAAGCGAGGCGAAGCGTACTTTCCTCCGGGAGCAGGGCATCGCTCACGTGATGGACTCGCGAACGCTCGCGTTCGCAGACGAGGTCATGGCGGCAACGGATGGTCAGGGCGTCGACGTCGTTCTGAACTCGCTTGCTGGAGAGGCGATGGAGAAGAGCCTCGACACGCTGGGGCCGTGCGGGCGCTTCGTCGAAATCGGAATCCGCGACATCCTCGACAACCGGTCGGTCGGTCTTCTGCCATTCCAGCGCGGGCTCTCGTATGCCGCCGTGCAGCTCGCCGCGTTGGCGGTCGATCGGCCCCCCCTGTTCGCGTCGCTCCTGCGGGAGACGATGGACGGGTTCGAGACGGGTGGGTTCTCGCCCATCCCGATGGTCGAGTTCGGTTTGGGCGACGCCCACGAGGCGTTTCGCTTCATGGCGCAGGCGAAGCACATCGGAAAGGTCGTTCTGACCGCTGGTGATCCGTCCAAGACGCCGATCGTGCCGGCCTCCGGTGCGTCCGGAGCCGCTCTGCGACCCGACGCGACGTACCTGATCACCGGAGGGCTGGGTGGTCTCGGAATGGAGGTCGCGGGCTGGATGGCGGAACGTGGCGCGCGTGACCTCATCCTTCTAGGGAGGAGTGGTCCGGGCGAAGCAGCCCGCGACGGCATTGCGCGGCTTCGTGCGGCGGGCGTGACGGTGCGCGTGGCACGAGGTGACGTGTCGAAGATCGCCGACATGCGCCGGGTGTGGGACGAGATGGCGGATGGTCCACCCCTGCGCGGGGTGATTCACGCAGCCGGCGTCCTGGACGACGGCATGTTGCTCGGCCAGACGGCCGAGCGGTTCGCGGCGGTGATGGCGCCGAAGGTCGCGGGCGCGCGGAATCTCCACGAGCTCACGCGGGATCAGAACCTCGACGTGTTCGTCCTCTTCTCTTCCGCGGCCGCCCTGCTGGGCTCGCCGGGCCAGGGGAACTACGTGGCGGCGAATTCGTACCTGGACGCGCTGGCCCACCACCGCCGGGCCGCCGGCCTGCCCGGGCTCAGCATCAACTGGGGCGCGTGGTCGGATGTCGGCCTCGTCGCGGCCGAATCACGTCGACGCGAGAACGTGGGGCTGCGTGGTGTGCAGAGCCTCTCTCCGACAGAGGCCCTCGAAGCCCTCGGACGGATCCTCCCGTGGGCAGCGCCTCAGATCGGAGTGATGCCGCTCAACCTGCGGCAGTGGTTCCAGTCGTTCCCGAAGACGGCCGAGCTCCCGCTCATGGCGGAGCTGGCGGCAGCGGCGGTGCATGTCGGTAAACGACCCAGAGAACGCAGCGCGCTCGAAACCGCGCTGCGCGAGCTCGAGTCGGTCGAGGCTCGTCAATCACTTCTGGCCTCGTCGCTGCGCCACCAGGTGGGCCTCGTGCTCCGCCTGGACCCGGAGAGGATCGAAATGGATTGCCCGCTCACCGAGCTCGGCCTCGATTCCCTCATGGCTCTCGAACTCCGCAACCGCTTGGAGACCAACTTCGGGGTCGAGCTGTCCGCCACGATGGCGTTCAACTACCCGACGATCGCGACCCTGGCCCCGGTACTCGGTCAGAAGATGGGTGTGCTCGAGGGGCTCGGCCCGGTGCGGAGCGAGATGCGCGACGCGATTGCGGGCGAGGACCCGGGCGGCTTGCAGGGGTTCATCGAAGAGCTCCAGGACATGTCCGAAGACGAGGTCGAAGCCCAGCTCGAGCAGGAGCTGGGAGCGCTCGCCTCGTAAGAGCGAGCTGTGGCCCGACGATCGGCCCGACTTTTCGGCTCGTGCCAGAAGCTCCGCCGACCGGCGACGCGCCCGACGGTCCATCTCGGCGCTCGCCTCACGTCCGGGGCCGCCGTCGCCCGGCGTACCCCCCCCCCCGCGCCGTGGTTACGCGCCTCGGTCGTCTCTCTGGATCGACTCGATGCAAGTGGGTGAGTCTGTGCGCCTCGGTTTGCCAATCCTGGCGAACCGGTCCACCGGAAGCGGCCATCCCCGGGGCCGCATAGACCCCGGTGCCCATGGTGGACGCGGCTCCCCGAGCTCTCGCCCGCGGGCATAGCGCTTGCAGATCCGCCTGGGTGCACCGACGTGCTCGACACGAGGGGAGTCCAGATGACGCCGAAGCGAGAGAAGCCCGATGATCGGGTGCTCCTGAGAGAATCCGCCACCGCGCTCCAGCGGTTGAAGACCCGCATCGGCGTGCTCGAGCGGGAGAAGTCCGGGCCGCTGGCAATCATCGGGATGGGCTGCCGTCTCCCCGGTGGCGCCGATTCGCCCGAGGCCTTCTGGCAGCTGCTTCGCGACGGACGCGACGCAGTCTCCGAGATTCCCCCCGAGCGCTGGGACGCCGACGAGCACTACCACCCCGACCCGGGCACGCCGGGCAAGATGAGCACGCGGTGGGGCGGCTTCCTCGATCAGGTCGATCAGTTCGATGCGGACTTCTTCGGTATCTCACCGCGAGAAGCACGCTACATGGACCCGCAGCACCGCGTCGTTCTCGAGGTCGCGTATCAGGCCCTCGAGGACGCGGGCATGCCGCTCGAGAAGATCTCGGGCTCGTCCACGGGAATCTTCATCGGCCTGAGTTCCGTCGACTATTCGGTCGTGAACATCTCGAACGCGAGCGACCCCTTCCTCACCGTAGGGAGCTCGCCCGCGATGCTGTCGGGACGACTGGCTTCGCTGTTCAATTTCACCGGACCGAACATGGTGCTGGACACCGCGTGCTCGTCGTCCCTCGTCGCGACGCACCTCGCGTGTCGGAGTCTCCGCCAGAAGGAGTGCAGCACCGCGCTGGTCGGGGGCGTGAACGTCATTCTGAGTCCGCACGTGACCATGGCCTTCTCGGCCGGCGGTTTCATGTCTCCCGATGGCCGGTGCAAGGCGTTCGATGCCCGCGCCGACGGCTACGTACGCGCGGAGGGCTGCGGGATCATCGTGTTGAAGCGCCTGGAGGACGCGCTCGCCGACGGCGACCGGATCTGGGCGCTCATTCGCGGAACGGCGGCCAACCAGGCTGGTCGGAGCGCCGGACGTACGGCTCCGAATCCCAAGGCCCAGCGGCTCGCGATCGAGCAGGCGCTCGCCGACGGACAGGTCTCGCCCGACGACCTCGGGTATGTCGAAGCGCACGGAACCGGCACGCCGCTCGGAGACCCGATCGAGATCGAAGCACTCAGCGCCGTTCTCGGTGGCCCGCGCGCGGACGGTTCGTCGTGCCGGATCGGAAGCGTCAAATCCAACCTGGGCCACCTCGAAGCGGCCGCCGGCATTACGGGAGTGATCAAGACGGCCCTCGCGCTGCGCCACGAGGAGATTCCAGCCCACCTCCACTTCACGAAGCTCAGCCCGCGCATCTCCCTCGACAACACGCCCCTCGCAGTTGCCGCCGATCTCACGTCGTGGGCCGCGGGCGAGAAGCGGCGCTTCGCGGGCGTGAGTTCCTTCGGTTTCAGCGGGACCAACGCGCACGTCGTCCTGGAAGAGGCACCGGCCGACGCCGTGGTCGCGACGCAAGAGACACAGGTCGAGTCGTCGAAGCCGCAGCTGTTGCCGCTTTCCGCGCGCAGCCCGGAGGCGCTTCGAGAGAGCGCGCGCTCGTACCGGGAACTCCTGCTCGGCGACGGTCCGCCCTTGTCCGACGTGTGCTTCACCGCAGCCCTGCGACGAACCCATCACGCGGACCGCTTCGGGCTCGTCGGGACCTCGCGCGAGGAGATGGTTCGTCATCTCGACTCCTTCCTCGAGCGTGCCTGTGCCGCCGAGACCGAGGATGTGGCGGCTCCCGCGCCACGCAAGCTCGCGTTCGTCTTTCCCGGACAGGGCTCCCAGTGGATCGGCATGGGCCAGGAGCTGAGCGCTCGCTATCCTGTCTTCCGCGAGGCCCTGGAGCGGTGCGAGCAGGCGATCTCGAAGTTCGTGGATTGGTCGCTGCGCGAAGAGATCGCGGGCGGATCGCGCCTCGCGGAGAACGCGGCTGAAGTGACGCAGCCGGCGATCTTCGCGGTGCAGGTCGCTCTGGTGGCCTTGTGGCGATCGCTCGGTATCGAGCCGGCCATGGTCGTGGGCCACAGCATGGGCGAGGTCGCGGCCGCTCACGTCGCCGGCATCTTGTCTCTCGAGGACGCGGCGCAGGTGATCTGCGAGCGGAGCCGCCTGGCCACCACGGTCAGCGGTCGGGGAAGCATGCTCGCAACCGAGCTGTCCTTCGACGAGGCGACCGCCGTCGTTGCGAAGTACGCGGGACGCGCGGCGGTGGCGGCGAATAATAGTCCGCGTTCGTGCTTGCTCGCCGGCGAGGCGGATGCGCTGGCGGAGATCGCCACCGCCCTCGAAGCCCGGCAGGTGTTCTGCCGCCGGATCAAGGTCGAGTACGCGGCGCACAGCCCGGAGATGGATCCGCTCCAGCCTGAGCTCGCGCGGCTCCTCGCGGGTATCGAGCCCCACGAGGCAACGGTTCCCATCTTCTCTACCGTCACCGGAAAGATCGAGCACGGGCTGGACTACGGCGCCGAGTACTGGGGACGAAACCTGCGGGAGCCGGTTCTCTTCTGCCCGGCCGTCGAGGCCCTGACGCAGGAGGGATACGACTTCGTCGAGATCTCGCCTCACCCCGTTCTGCTTTCGGCCATCTGCGAAGCCGCCCAGTCGCCGGACGCGGGACGCCCCGCGCTCGTACTGCGATCGCTGCATCGAGACAACGGGGAAGAAGCGAGCCTGCTCGGCTCGCTTGCCGAGCTCTACCGATGTGGCTATCCGGTCGCCTTCGATCGTCTCCACGTGGACGGAGGGCGCGCCGTCCCCCTACCGACGTATCCGTGGCAGCGCCAGCGGTATTGGGTCTCGGGGGAGGCGGACGCCGGAGGTGGCGATGCGAGCGGACGCCCCGCGGGTCGGGCAACCGGCCATCCGCTCCTCGGCGGGATGTTCCAGCCGGCGCTCTCCGGCGATGTGTCCTGCTTCCAGGTCGACGTCGATCTCTCCACGTTGCCGTACCTGGCCGATCATTGTGTCGACGGTGCTCCGTGGCTTCCGGCGGCAGCGGTGGCCGAGATGGTGCGTGCGGCCGCGGCGGAGGTCGCCGTGGATCGGATCCCGTTCGTCGAGGAGCTGAGCTTCGAGCGCCCGGTGGTTCTGTCCGCGGACGCACCGCGGACCCTCCAGCTCGTCCTCACGCGGGGTGGTCCGGAGAGCGCCTCGGTCCAGCTCATGAGTCGCGACGACGCTCCGGCCGAGGGCGGTGTTCTCTGGACGACGCACGCCGTCGGCTCGGTCCGCTTCGAAGTCGCCCCGTCCGAGGTGGAGCCCGACCCTGCGGGCGCGCTCGACGCGATCCGCGCACGCTGCGCCGAATCGATGGCCGTAGCTGGCTTCTACACTGCCATGGACGCCACTGGGCTCCGTTACGGGCCCACGTTCCAGGGACTGACGGAGCTCGGTCGCGGCGACGGCGAAGCCATCGGCCGCGTGGAGCTCGAGGAGTCGACGGCCGGCGACGCAACGCGCTACGGCATCCACCCCGCGCTTCTCGATGCCGCCTTTCAGACCATGGCAGCCAGCCTGGGTGTCGCCAAAGAGGGAACGGGGAGCTACGTGACGAGCGCGCTGCGTGATTTCTCGATCTCCGATGGCGTCGGCCGCGAACTCTGGGTGCACGCGTCCCGCTTGGCCGACCCGGCCGAAGGAACGCTCGAAGCAAAGCTCGACCTTTACGACGGGAGCGGTCGGCGAGTCGGCTCGGTTGGCGCGCTGCGGGTCCAGAGCATCGAGGGAGACGAAGAGACGTCCTGGTTGGACTGGATCTACGAACTCGCCTGGCGCCCGGAGCCGAGGCCCTCCTGCGGTGAGGTCGAGCCCGCCCCGAAGGGGGCATACCTCGCTGTCGCCGAGGACGGGCCTCTCACCAACGCGCTTCGCGAGCGGCTCACGGCGCGCGGCGATCGGTGGATCCACGTCGAACCCGGCGCCGCATTCGCGCGCACGGACGACGATCGATTCCGGGTGAATCTCTCGAGCGCCGAGGAGTGCACACGCCTCTTGCGCGAAGCCTTCGACACCGCGGAGATCCCGTGTCTCGGAATTCTTCACTTGCTTTGCGACGCACCGACTCCCGACGAAACCACGCTCGGCGATCTCGAGCGCGCCCAGGAGCGCGGCACGGTCGCGACACTGCATCTCGTGCAGGCTCTTGCCGAGCGGGCCGCCGCGGATCCCCCTCGGCTGTGGCTGGTCACGCGCGGCGCGCAGGCCCTGGAGGCGGAGCCGGCTCGGTCGGTGGTGCACGCACCGCTCTGGGGCCTGGGCAAAGTGATTGCCCTGGAGCATCCCGAGCTCCGTTGTACCCGGGTCGATCTCGACCCCGACGAGGACGCGCCACGCGACGCCGAGGAGCTCGTGAACGAGATCCTGGTGGACGATCGCGAGGAAGAGATCGCCCTCCGCGGGGAGAATCGATTCGTCCGCCGCCTCGTAACCGCGGAGGCCCCGAAGGAGAAGGATCTCCCCCCGGCGCAGCCCGCCGGGGATCGCCCGTTCCGTCTGCTGACGGATGCGGGTGGTGTGCTCGATTCGATCGAGCTTCGCGAGACGGATCGCCCCGCGCCCGGCCCGGATGAGCTCGAGATCGAGGTCCGCGCGGCCGGGTTGAACTTCAAAGACGTGCTCCTCGCGCTGAACGCCGTTCCTCCCGGTCTCGTCGAGTGCAACGATGACGGCCAGATCGCGCTCGGTCGGGAGTGTTCCGGGGTGGTCCGTGCCGTCGGCGCGAATGTGACCGATCACCGGATCGGCGACGAAGTCGTGGGCATCACGACGGGATGCTTCGGCCGCTGGGTGTTGGCGCCTTCCGCGTACACGGTGCCCAAGCCAAGCCGCATGAGCTTCGAAGAGGCGGCCGCCGTCCCGCTGGTTTTCATGACAGCCCACTACGCGCTGAACCACATGGCCCAGCTCCGGTCGGGCGAACGCGTGCTGATCCACGCGGCCGCGGGTGGGGTGGGGCAAGCGGCGGTGCAGCTGGCGCAGCGGGCCGGCGCCGAGGTGCTCGCGACCGCGGGGAGCGAGGAGAAGAGAGAGTTTCTTCGAGCGCAAGGCATCGCCCACGTGATGGACTCGCGCACGCTTGCGTTTGCCGACGAGGTGATGGCGGCGACGAACGGAGCCGGCGTGGACGTGGTTCTGAACTCCCTTGCCGGAGACGCGATGGAGAAGAGCCTCGGCACGCTGGGGCAACGCGGCAGATTTCTCGAGATCGGGATCCGCGACATCCTGGACGACCGTGCGGTCGGGCTGCGGCCGTTCCTCCGGGGTCTGTCGTACTTCGCCGTCGAGCTCGTGGCGCTCGCTGTCGACCGGCCGGAGCTATTCGCCTCCCTTCTGCGAGAGACGATGGACGGGTTCGACTGCGGCGAGCTAAGGCCGATTCCCATTGTGGAGTTCGGCCTGGGAGAGGCGCAGGAGGCCTTCCGCTTCATGGCGCAGGCAAAGCACATCGGAAAGATCGTTCTGACCGCGGGCGTGGCGTCGGAAACGGCGATCATCCCCAGCATCCCGAACCGGACGGACCTGCGGGGCGATGGGACGTATCTGATCACGGGCGGCCTTGGCGACCTCGGGTTGGAGGTTGCGCGCTGGATGGTCGAGCGCGGCGCTCGAGATCTGGTCCTGCTCGGTCGTAGTGCGCCCGGGGAGACGGCTCGAGAGGTGATCGCCGAGCTGAGCGCTGTCGGCGCGACCGTCCGGGTCGCCCGGGGCGACGTATCGAGCCGAGCCGACGTACAGCGCGTTCTGCAAGAGATCGACGACGGTTCCCGGCTGCGCGGTTTGATCCACGCCGCCGGCGTCTTGGCCGACGGCATGCTGATGAGCCAGACCGCGGAGCGGTTTGCTGAGGTGATGGCGCCGAAGGTTGCGGGAGCGTGGAATCTGCACGAGCTGACGCGGGATCGAGATCTGGACCTCTTCGTCCTGTTCTCCTCGGCGGTGACACTCATCGGGTCGCCGGGGCAGGCGAACTACGTTGCTGCGAACGCGTTCCTGGACAGCCTGGCGCACCACCGGCGGGCAATCGGCTTGGCGGGCCTGAGCATCAATTGGGGTGCCTGGTCGGATTTGGGGTTCGGTCGCGTCGCCGGGCTGAAGCGGAGGCTCGAGCTGCACAACATGCGGAGTCTGCAGCCGTCGCAGGCGCTCTACGCGTTGGGACAAGTCCTCGATTGGCCGACGCCTCAGCTGGGTATCCTTCGCCTGGACCTGAAGCGCCTGTTTACCTCGTTCCCGCAGGCCCTGGAGTGGCCTCTGCTTGGCGAGCTCGCCGAGCGCGCGGATGTCGGCACCCAAGGCGACAGCCCTTTGCGGACCGAGCTGCTCGAGATCCCGTTCGCGTCCGAGCGGATCTCGCGGCTACAGAGCCACCTACGCGAACAGTTCGCACAGGTCATGGGTGTCGAGGCCGATCGCTTCGGAGTGAATCGACCTCTGGCGGAGATGGGCCTGGATTCGCTGATGGCGCTCGAGCTTCGGAATCGACTGGAGCGCTCTCTTGGCATGCGGCTCTCGGCGACGATTCTCTTCAACTTCCCGACCATTCACGCGCTCGCTCCGGAGGTGGGACGGCGGATGGGTTTGCTGGACGATCCAGGCGCGGCCGAAGAGCCGCCGCCGCCGGAGGCCGACCCACGGCACGCCGAGGATCTCGCGAGAATCGAGGCCCTCTCGGATGAAGAGGCCGAGGAGCTTCTGAACGACCGACTCGAGTCCCTGAACGGCGAGGTGGCGCTGTGAGCACATCGAGCAAGGCCGGTTCCGCGGCGTCACTGCCGCCTCTCAAGCGGGCGTTGATCGCCATCGACGGGTTGAAGCGGAGACTCGACGAGGTCGAGATGGCCAAGCACGAGCCCATTGCCGTCGTCGGTATGGGCTGTCGCTTGCCGGGCGGAGTTCGAGACCCCGAGTCGTTCTGGCGGCTCCTCGAAGAAGGACGAGATGCGGTACAGGAGATCCCGTCGGAGCGCTTCGACGTCGACCGGATTTTCGATCCGGAACCGGCGAAGCCCGGGAAGACGAACTCGCGTTGGGGCGCCTTCGTTGACGACATCGCCGGATTCGATCCGAGCTTCTTCGGAATCTCGGCGCGCGAAGCGATCGGCATGGATCCCCAGCAGCGCATGAGCCTCGAGGTCGCGTGGGAGGCGATCGAGAACGCGGGGATTGCGCCGGATCGCCTGAGTGGATGTCGGGTCGGCGTCTATCTGGGACTCGCGACCTGGGAGTACATGCTGAGCCATCCCCTCTCGTCCAAGGAGATCTCCGGAATCCACTCGGTCGGGAATGCGCACAGCATTGCGAGTGGGCGGATCTCGCACTTCTTGAACCTGAAGGGGCCTAGCCTTTCGATCGACTCCGCGTGCTCGTCGTCGTTGAGTGCCGTCCATCTCGCGGTTCGTTCGCTGCGCAGCGGCGAGACCGACGTGGCGCTCGCGGGCGGCGTGAACGCCAGTCTCTACCCGGATACGTGGGTCGTTCTCTCCAGAGGCGGAATGATGGACCCGAGCGGTCGGTGCCGGGCCTTCGACGCGGATGGCAAGGGATTCGTTCGCGGCGAAGGGTGTGGTGTCGTGGTTTTGAAGCGTCTCTCGGACGCGCTCGCTGCCGGCGATCCCATCTGGGCCGTCGTGCGCGGAACGGCCAGCCATCAGGATGGTCGCAGCGCCGGTGTGACCGCGCCTTGCGGCATCGCGCAGGAGACGGTGATTCGCGAGGCGCTCGCCGACGCCGGACGTCCCCCCGAAGCGATCGGCTACGTCGAGTCGCACGGAACGGGGACACCGCTCGGCGACCCGATCGAGATGGAGGCGCTGAAGACGGTCTTCGGAGACGCGGCGGCGGGCGAGCGATGCGCGATCGGAGCCGTGAAGACCAACATCGGTCACCTGGAAGCGGCCGCGGGCATCGCGGGGTTCATCAAGGCGGTCCTGGTTCTCGCTCACGAGACCGTTCCCGCGAACCTGCACTTCAAGAAACTGAGCCCCTACATCTCGCTCGACGGAAGCTGTCTCGAGGTTCCCACTGCAAATCGCGCGCTTCTTCCCAGAGAGGGACATCGTCGCTGCGCAGGTGTGAGCTCGTTCGGGTTCTCCGGAACGAACGTTCACACCGTCCTCGAGGAGGCTCCCGTCGAGCCGGCCGCCGGAGAGTCCCGTCCCGCCCAGATCCTGGCTCTCTCGGCCGCGAGCTCGTCAGCGTTGGATCAAGTGGGAGCAGAGGTCGCGACCTTCTTGGACGAGCATCCGGAGGTCGATCTCGCGGACGTCGCACATACGCTACGCGTCGGCCGGAGCCGTCTCCCGCACCGTCGCTTGTTGGTGGCGCGCGACCGCGAGGACGCCACGAGTGTGTTGCGGGCAGCGGACCCGACGCGTCTGTTCGAAACGGTCAGCGACGAGCTGAGCCGCCCGGTCGCGTTTCTGTTCTCGGGCCTTGGGGATCAGTACGCGGGGATGGGAGCGGAACTCTACTCGACCGAGCCGACGTTCCGGAGGCTCGTCGACGAAGGCTGCGAAACCTTGCGTCCCCTGATTGGTCGCGACGTCCTCGCGCTTCTCTACCCGCCTGCCGCGAAACCCGAACCGTCGAGTGCATCCGGCGGCGGAATCGATCTGCGTCAGATGCTCGCGGGTCGCGGCGGGCGAAAAGGGGGATCCACGGATCCGCTGCACCAGACCTTGATTGGGCAGCCCGCCACGCTGGTCGTCGAGTACGCTCTGGCGCAGCTGCTCATGGAGTGGGGGGTCCGTCCTCGCGCGGTGATGGGGCACAGTCTCGGCGAGATCACCGCGGCGTGCGTCGCGGGCGTGTTCTCCTTCGCCGATGGTCTTCGTCTGGCCGCGAAGCGCGCACAACTCATCGAGGAGGAGATGCCCGCCGGAGGGATGTGCGCGGCGTCGCTGTCCGAAGACGAGCTGCGCCCACTTCTGCCTTCCGGTGTGTCGCTCGCGGCCGTGAACGCGCCCGCTCTGTGCGTCGCGTCGGGGTCGATCGAAGGTCTGGAGGCGTTGGAAGAAGGGCTGCGCTCGCGCGGCGTGACCCACCGACGGATGGCGGCGAGCCACGCGTATCACTCGACGTCGATGGAGAGGATCGCCGGGCGGCTGGCGGAGTTCGTGGGAAGCCTGGAGCGCCATCCGGCCCGGATGTCCGTCGTGTCGAACGTCACCGGGGATTGGCTTTTGCCCGACGCGATGGCGGAGCCGGAGTATTGGGCGCGCCACCTGTGCGCGACGGTGCGTTTTGCCGACGGCGCGACCACGCTGTGGAGCCAGGATCCCAGTATGGTGTTCGTGGAGGTCGGACCGGGGCAGGCGCTCGGGAGCTTTGCGCACCAGCTCCCGGTAGAGAGCGGCGCGGCGCGAATGGTTCTCCCGACCATTCGGGCATCGTACGACAAGCAGCGCGACCTGGACTTCCTTCTCGCGTCGGTGGGGAAGCTCTGGCTGTCGGGTGTCGAGGTCGACTGGGACGGATTTGCCGCACACGAGGATCGGCGGAATATCCGCCTCCCGGTCTATCCGTTCCAACACGCGCGATACTGGCCGAGCGCCGCGGGCAGCGAGGCCGTCGCGCCGATCGCCGAAGCCGCGCGTTCGCCGGTATGGAAGCGAGATCGCGGCAGCGTGCGCCCAACGGACGTCGCCGGTGACCGCCCGTGTGTCGTGCTGAGCCGCACGCGGGAAACCGGTGCGGCGTTTGCGGCGCACCTCATCGCCGGCGGACGCACGGTGATCTGGGCTCATGAAGGGGAGACCTTCGAGTTCTTCGGAGACAATCGTTTCTCGATCGATCTCTCGGACGCCGAGGATCTGGACGAGATCTTGAAGTACGCCTGGGGAAGCACCGGCGCCGCACCACAGATCGTGAACGTCGTGGGTTTGGATCCCGTTGCCAGTGGTGACGGGGACGCGGCAGCGGGTGACGCGAAGGTCGTCGCTCGGAGCACCGCGGCGCTGGCCGATGCACTGGACCGGGGAGGGCTCCGACAGGACGTCGAGCTGATGGTCGTGACCTCGCACGCGGAGTCGCCTACACCAGGTGCCGATCTCTCGTCGCCAATCGCGATCGCCCGCTCCGCCGGGCAGGCGCTTTGCCACCGATTGCCGTCCGGGCACGCGAGGATGGTCGATGTCGCGGTGGCCGGGCCGGCAGATCTTCCCGCCGCGATCGCGGCGGTAGCCCAGGAGCTAGCGCTCGAGGCGGGAAGCCTCCGCGTGGCTCACCGCGCCGGCCGTCGTTGGGAGCGCAAGACGGAACCCGTGTCGCGGACGGCGCCGGCCGACGAGTCCGTTCTGGCGGGAGACGTCCTGCTGGTGGTACGGAGCGCGGACCCGGTCGACGATGCGCTGACGCGGATCCTCGAAGGCCGAGCCGATGTTCGCGTGGTCGAAGCGGACGCCGCGTCGGTCGTCGACACCGCCGCCCGCCTGAGCGACGAGCGAATCCCGGTCCGCGGAGTTCTCGTGTCCGTGGGCGAGCGTCCGGAGCCGACCAACGGGAGCCGCGACCCGGAGCGGACGCCGACGCATTGGATCGATCCCTTGTGCGCAGAGGCGGAGATGCTCCGGCGCGTGGTCGAGAGGCTGGCGCCCGAGTTCGTCGTCCTCCTCTCGAGATTCGACGAGCCCATGCACGCAGAGCCGCTCGCGGCAGAAGCGATCTTCTTCGAAGCGTGTGCGGCGGTGCAGGTCGTGTCGCTGCGGGTGGCGCCCGGCGCGGACCTCGCGGAGATGCTCGATCCGGCTCAGCTCGATGCGATCATCGACGCCGGTCGTTCGCGGATGGACCTTCTGGCTGCTGTCGAAGTACCGCCCGAACGACCTGCGCAAGAGAGCGCGCCGGGGACCGCGGAAGCGCTGACGAGCGGCCATGGCCGTCCCGATCTCCTGACGCCTTACGTTGCACCGCGTGACGAGATCGAAGAGCGGCTGACGGCGCTGTGGGTCGATCTCTTGGCGACGGAGTCGATCGGGGTCCATGACAGCTTTCTCGAACTCGGCGGCAATTCGCTCATGGCCACCGATCTCGCCTACCGCGTGCATTCGGCCTTCGGGCGCATTCTTCCCCTGCAAGATTTCTTCGCGGCCCCAACGATCTCGGGGCTGGCGGAAACACTGAGACGCGAGGCCGGCGCGAGTGGCGACGCAGGTCTCACCTGCTCCGCGGAGTCACAGATCGCGACGATCTCACCGTGAACGGAGCCGAGAGGATGACGGCACACATCCGCGAGACGATGGGTCTCGCAGCAGACGAACAGGGAGAGCTGGGAATGGAAACTGTCGGCACGATAGGAGCGGGCACGATTGGAACGGGGGTCGCCCAGGCGCTCGCGATGGCTGGCAACGAGGTCATCCTCGTCGATGTCTCGGAGGAGAAGCTCGACCGTTCTCTTCGCGAGATGCGCCGCGGGTTGCGTTCCCTGAAGCTTCTCGGAGTGACCGCCGAGGTGCCGGATCCGAAGGAGGTTCTCGGCCGGATCACACCGACGATCGAGTTGGCGAAGGTCGCTGCCGCCTCGTTCGTGATCGAGAATGCGACCGAGAACTGGGCCATCAAGGAGGCAATCTATCGCGAGCTACGCACGACGTGTAGCCCCGAAACGACTTTCGGCGTCAACACCTCCGCGATCCCGATCACCAAGATCGCTTCGCTGATGGATCGGCCCGACAACGTCGTGGGCATGCACTTCATGAATCCCGTTCCCATGAAGCCGATGGTCGAGGTGATCCGCGGTCACCATACGTCGGACCAGACCGTGAAGCGTGCGCGTGATCTGGTGGCGGGAATGGACAAGCAGTCGATCGTGGTGAACGACTCGCCGGGCTTCGTGACCAACCGGGTGATGATGCTGACCGTCAACGAGGCGATCTTTCTCTTGCACGAGGGAGTCGCGTCGACGCCTGAGGACATCGATCGCCTGTTCAAGACTTGTTTCGGACACAAGATGGGGCCCCTCGAGACCGCCGATCTGATTGGTCTCGACACGGTCCTCTACTCGATCGAGATGCTCTACGAGAACCTGAACGACGACAAGTATCGGCCGTGCCCGCTGTTGCGGAAGATGGTCTCGGCCAATCTGCTCGGCCAGAAGTCGGGCGAAGGATTCTACAAGCACTTCCAGGCAGCCGCCTGAAGAAAGGAGAATGAGATGACGACGCAAATGATCAATGACAGGCTGCGCGCCTTTTTCCTGAGTTCCTTTGAGAACCGCGAGTTGGGGGAAGACGAGGACATCTTCTCGCAGGGGTTTGGGAACTCGTTGTTCGCGATGCAGCTGGTGGAGTTTCTGGAGGTCGAGTTCAACCTCGAGATCGACAACGACGATCTCGACCTCGACAACTTCCGCACGATGGATCGGATCTCGACGTTGGTCAGTCGAAAGATCCAAGCGATGGCGGCGGCCTAGTGGCTTCGACGGAGCACGGGAGCGTCGCCAAGCAGTGGATTCGCACGCCGCGCGCCAATCCGGGCGCGCGGCTGCGGCTCCTCTGCTTGCCGTACTCGGGCGGAGCGGCGTCGATCTTCCACACGTGGCCGCAGTTGCTGCCGCTGTCTGTGGAGGTCTGCGCGGTCGAGTTGCCAGGGCACGGCGCTCGAATTCTGGAGAAGCCCTTCCGGCGTATGGAACCGCTTATCGATGCACTGATCGGAGCGACCGAGGACCTCAGAGCCGGGCCGTTCGCCGTCTTCGGGCACAGCCTGGGCGGAACCCTCGCCTTCGAGCTAGCGCGAGAGTTGGAGCGGCGCGACCTGTCGGCGCCCCGGGGCATCTTTGTCGGTGGTGCAGTCCCGCCGCACTGCCCCCATCCGGTGCTCAACTGGCATACGCTCCCCGATGACGAGCTCGTCGACGTGCTCGACCGGATCAACGGTATTCCCCAGCAGATCCTTCAGGAGAAGGAGCTTCTCCAACTGATCCTTCCGGGCATCCGGGGCGACCTCGAGCTGTTGTCGACATATCGCTACGTCGAGGAGGGGCCGCTTCGTTCGCCTCTCTGGGCTTTCGCTGGAGCGAGTGATCCGCTTGCAAAGCCCGAGCAGATCGAAGCCTGGGCCGAGCTCTCGCCCGACGGCTTCGCGTTCTCCGTGGTCGAAGGCGGCCATTTCTTCCTCAGTACGAACCGTGAAGGATTCCTCGCGAACCTCGGACTTGCGCTGAAGGGTCTCGTGGACGAGGTGCGCGGCCGCGGGCCGGTCCTGACGCGATCGCCGACGGCCGCGGGGCCCGCCACGGACGACGCACGAAGCCCGGAGAGCCCTTCGACTCCCAGCCTCCCCGTGGGCGCTGCGGGGTCCGCGGTGTAGGAGCACACGATGCAGCCGAGTGATGTTCATCCCAGGGTCGAGCGATGGATCGAAGCGTCGTCGGAGGAGTCTGCGACGTCCGAACGGCGGACGGGACGGCAGGTCCTTCACTTCGCGGTCTCCGTGACCTTCTACCTGGGCCTCATGGGAGCTGCTCTCTGGGCGGCCGATCTGATGCTGCGAGCGGGAGTCTGGGATGGCTTCGTGATCGCAGGCCCGTTCGCTCTCGCCGTCGCCGCGATCCACGTTGCCGAACGCTTCGCGCCGTATCGGCGGGAATGGAACGAGGAGCACGGAGATTCGGTCACCGATTGGTATCACGTTCTCTTCAGCGGCGTCGTCGCGAGTGAGATCTACCGAGTGGGCTTCGGTGTTCTCCTCCTCCCTGTCGCCGCTTGGATCGTCGAGTGGCGCGGGTCCACGATCTGGCCCAGTGATGCCCCGGTGGCGGTGCGGCTCGCGCTTGCGGCGCTGCTCGCAGAGTTTGGATATTACTGGGCGCACCGGCTGGGCCATCGCGTTCGGCTCTTCTGGCGGGCGCACGCGACACACCATAGTCCGGAACGCTTGTACGGGCTGAACTTCCTCCGGGACCACCCGTTCGGATTGCTGCTGCTGTACGTCGGGCTGTTCGTTCCGCTCACCGTGCTGGGCTGCGATCGCCACACGATCACGTTGCTGCTGCTCTTCAGCGTGGTGCATGGCCTCTTTCAGCATTGCAACATCGCTCTGCGCCTCGGCCCCCTGAACTGGATCTTCAGCTCGCCTCCGCTGCATCGGTGGCATCATTCCGAGGTGACCGCGGAGGCGCAGCACAACTACGGCGCCAACCTGATTGTCTGGGACATTCTGTTCCGGACGCGGTTTCTGCCGGAACGGGAGAGCGTCCGCGTCGTCGGCATCGACGGCATCGACGACTTCCCGAAGGACTACCTTGGACAGATGAAGGTTCCGTTCGTCCTGAGCGGGCTCGAGGGGGCGCCGGAAGCGCAGCGTCCTGCGTTCGCCGATGTCGACGAGGCGGTGGCCGAAGGTGGCTAACCGGTTTCACCCGCCCCCCGTTGACGCTCGACGATCGCTTCGACAGGCCCTCAGCCGGTCGGCACACGAATTGCGACATCGAAAGCGCAACACGACGACCGGGGCGGCTTCGGCGTCCCCAGAACGTCCCAGCATTCAAACGAGATGGGAGAGGTGATCATGATGTTCGACGAAGCGCCCAAGACGGAGACACTTGGTGTCGACGATGCGTCCGCACTCGAGGTTCCCGACTCACGACCGGCAGAGCAAGCCTCACCGGTGTGCTCGTACACGGAGTGGGATCCGCTCGAGGAGGTCGTCCTCGGTCAGGTTCAGGGGACGTCGTCGCCGGTGTGGCACGTCGTCATCAAAGGGACCGCACCGCGCGATTCCTGGGAACTCATCGAGGCCTTGTCCGGCCAGCCGGCCGATCAGATCAGCAAGGACGTCGTCGACAATGCCCAGGCGGATCTCGACGGGTTCCGCGATGTGCTCGAGTCCTGCGGCGTGACGGTTCGGCGCCCGGATCTACAGCCGCAAACGACGCCCTTCAACAGTCCCCAGTGGTCGAGCCCCGCGGGGTACAACATCGCCAACCCGCGCGACGTGTTCCTCGTGATCGGCGATCAGATCATCGAAGCGCCGATGTCGTGGCGCTCTCGCCAGTACGAGGCGCACGCTTATCGAAGCCTACTGAAGGAGTACTCGCGCGCCGGCGCGCGCTGGGTCGCGGCGCCACGCCCCGAGCTTCCGGATGGGCTCTACGACGAGGACTACGAACCGCCCGCCGTCGGCGAGGCGCCGCGCTACGTCACCAACGAGTTCGAGCCCGTGTTCGACGCGGCCGACTTCGTTCGTCTCGGGCGCGACCTGGTGTGTACCCGGAGCAACACGACCAACCGATCCGGAATGGAGTGGTTGCAGCGACATCTCGGGAGCGAGCACACGATTCACGAGCTCGAGGTGAAGTCGCGTCAGCCCATGCACATCGACACGACGATCGTGCCGCTCGGGCCGGGCAAGCTTCTGGTCAATCCCCAGTACGTGGATCCGGACAACCTGCCGGCGATCTTCGACCGGTGGGAGGTGAAGACGGCGCCGAAGCCCGAGCCGACCCAGGGTCTGATGTACGACATGAGCAGCATGTGGCTCAGCATGAACGTTTTGAGCATCGACGAGAAGCGGGTCGTGGTCGAGAAGGGGCAGGAGCCGCTGATCCGGATGCTCGAAGAGTGGGGCTTCGAGCCGATCCCGGTCCAGTTCCACAACTATTTCATCTTCGGAGGCGCGTTCCACTGCTCGACGCTGGACGTTCGCCGCCGGGGAACCCTCCAGTCCTACGCATAGGCGGAGGAGGGCGGGTGTCGGGGGCAGGCGCGGACGTGGAGCGGTGAGATGATGATGGCGGAGCCTCCCCCGGCGCTCGTCGGCCTCCATGATCTTCGCGAGGTGCTGGATTGTGCCGGAGCGAAGCGTCGTCAGGCGGCGCGGCTTCTCGGACCGCGGGTGTTGCGTGACATCGCGAGATGTCGCGAGGTTGCCGGCCCGGCGCTTCTGCGGATCTCTCCCCTGGGGCATCCATTCTTCGAAGGCCGATGGACGGCGCTCGAGGACGCGCGGGCGCCGTGGCCGTGGGCATCCCTCGAGGCGCTGCGTGCGCAATGTCGCACATGGATCACGAGTGAGGCCGGGGCGCGGCACCTGGCCGAGGAAACGCTCGAACCGGCGCGCCTCGCTGGGCTTCGACAGCGGCACTTCCTCGTGGAGCGCCGGGAATGCCTCGCGGACCCGACGGACGCGCGCTGCCTTGCTCTGGCTGCTGCCGCGGAGGCGTTCGCTTCCGACGTGGAGAGAGAAGCTCGGCTGCTCGCGAGCGCGTTTCGTGAGATCGGTCTTCGCGCGAGCGCGCGGCTCCGTCTTGCGAGCTTCGGCGCCGGCGAGGTTTCGCGCATCCTTGCGCTGCGTAGAGAGCAGAACGGACTCGAGCCACCGTCGATGCTCGAGGATTCCGTCTACAAGAGAGTGTGCAGTTTCGACGACCCCGCCGACGCGCGCGTCTACGTCGAGACCTACGACGAGTACCAGGAGCGCCTCGAGGAAGCCGGAATCCAGCGTCCCCGATCGAAGGCACACATCCTCGGCGGGCCGGGCTCGACCCGGACGATTCTGGTGAGCCAGGAGCGCGTCCCCGCGGCGTCGCTCGCGCCGGCTCGGATGGCCCGCGCCGACGACTCGGAAGCGATCGATCTCTTCGGTCGGATGCTCGAGGAGATCGGCAAGGCACGACGTTATAGCCGCAAGTGGCGCGGCGGAGACCTCGGGATCGATTCGCACATCGGAAACTGGGCCGTCTGTGGCGACGGCCGCGGCGCGCCCGGGCCGGGACTCCTCTTTCTCGACACCCAGGCGCCCATGATGAAGGTAGGCGGTGAGTTTCGGATGCCCATCTCGATGCATGCCCATCTGGGCGGCATTCCGCGCGGGATCCGGACGCTCGCGTACCCGTTCACCCGCTCGGTGATCGGGCGCTACTTCAAGCCTCGGCTGATGGTGTTGGACTCGGTTGCCTACGTGGCGATCTACGGGCGGCCCGACCTGATGGACGCGCTCCTGCCCGTCGCAAACGAGGTCATCGGCTCGCAGGGGTGGGGGAGAGCACTCGGGCGTCGGAGCATCGACCTCTATCTCCTGCGCGAGATGGCTCTTTTCCGCGGCCTCCGCACCGCACGTCTTCTCTCATCGGCGGCCGGACGAGAGGCCCGGCGGGAGTTGCTCGCGGACCTGAGACGGGTCTGGACGTCTCCCCTCTATCGGTCCGACGGCGCGGTGACCTTCAAGCCCGCGTCGGACCGAGGCTGAACCGCCGGCGGCCTACTCGAAGTCGCGGAGTAGGGAACTCGCGTACTCCGTTGCGCCGGGAATTGCTCCGGAAGGCAGCCCGCGCCAGAACACGGTCCATCGTCCCGTTTGCGCGGACCCGTCGGCCAACCGCCCGTACCACTCGCAGACCGGGTTGTCGGCGCGGCTGCGCCAGAACAGATCGGGATGAACGCGAATCACCGACCGCCATAGGCCTGCCGCGAGTCCGCGGCTTTGCGCGTCATGCTTGACGGCGAGCTTCGCAAGGTACGAGCCGTGCGGTGTCGACGTGACGACCGCGGCGCCGAGATAGTCGCCGGCCAGGAAGACCCAGCGCTCGCAGCTCGCCGCTGATCGGAGAGGCACGGACCGGCGAAACGCCGACTCGAGCGTTTCCTGCAAGCGATCGACGTCGACGTCGTTCTCTCGGCACTGGCGAATGCAGGCCGCGGCCTTCGGGGACGTGTCGAGGAGGATCGGGCTCGTGGCGGACGGGGAGCCGGTTTTCATCTGTGCCAGGGCGGCCATGAGGGTCGACCTCGTACCCCTGCAGTGGTCATGCCAAGCCTCGAATGAGGCGAGGCGGTATTCCGGTTCGCCCCAATCGACGAAATCGTGGCCGAACATGGTCAGCCGCGGCCGGCGATCGTCTCCGGATGCCGCGACGGACGTAGGGCCTGCGCGCCACGCGCCCGGCCCAGCGTTTGCACCGTGCTCCCATCGTGCGCCGAACGCACACCCGCGGCGAATCCCGTTGGGACGAAGAGAGAAGGAGCAGTGAGATGAACAAGCTGAAAGTACGGCAGGCACTCCTCACGGTGCTGGGGCTCGTCTTGTTGAGCTTCGCCGGGTTCAACTTCCTGGATCCGACGGGTGGCGCGGAAGCCGCCGGGCTCCAGTTCGCATCGCTCGCCGGCCTGAACGAATACCGGGCGGTGTTCTCGGGCATGTTTGGCGGGTTGGCGGTCGGGGCCTTCCTCGCCGCCCGGAACCCGGAGAATGTCCTTCTCGGCGACGCGATCGCTCTGGCGGTGCTGGGTGAGGCGATCGCTCGGACTTCGAGCATCGCCATCGACGGGTACCCCGGACCGACGACGTTGCTGCTCCTGGCCACCGAGATCGCGCCCCTTAGCGTTCTCCTCGTCCGGCCGACGCCGGCCCTGCGTGAACGGGTCCCGGTGGGAGCCGCTGCCGCCTGAGTCTTCGTCGTGGCCGGAATGAAGCCATGACGCTTCTGCCCGTTGGCCCGCCGGGGCAGGAGATCGGGACTCTCGTCCCCGAGGACTCGCTCGGAAGCTTGGAGTCGCGGCGGCCCGGGTCGTCGCCGGTCCGGCACCTCGCGATCGTCAGCCGACCCGAAGCGGCCTTGCGCTGCATCCGGACCGTACGTGCACTCCGCGCCCGGAGTCGTTCCGAGCTCGAGTCGATTGCGATCTACACAGAGGCCGAGCAGCACGCGCCGTTCGTTCGCTGGGCGGATCTTGCGGTGCAGTGGGGCGGATGTCCCGGCGATTTCGATGCGCTCTTCCGCGCTCTGCACCGGACGGGCGCCGACGCGATCTGGCCCGGATGGGGCGCGCTCGCGCGCGACCCCGCTTTCGCGGGACGCGTCGTGGGGGAGGGCTTCGACTTCGTTGGTCCGTCTGCCCGGTCGATGTGGATCCTGGGCGACGCGACGCGCGCGCAAGATCTCGCGGAGACCGTCGGCGTCGCTTCGGTCACGCATCTCTTGGAGCCGGGCCGGCGGATCGACGTCACCATCGTCGGAGATCGGCATGGGCACGTGGTGGCCCTCGCGAGCAGCGAGTGCACCCGAGGACCGGAGGCCGGAGGCGGCATCGAAGAAGCCCCTCCGCCGGGCCTCGGGGCACGCGTCGTTCGGGCGACCTGCGACGCGG
>JAQWRY010000043.1 GCA_029243485.1 Candidatus Binatia bacterium
CCAGTGGAATCGCCGATCCCGGCCGCCGTCGTGCAAGCCACCTCCGAGCTGCCTCGTCTCGATCGACTGTCGATCGAGGGCGCCGAAGAGTCGGACCAATCGGCGCGACGTGGTGCTCTCGCGCACAGCCTCGGGCAACTCCTCGATGCGCAGCGGCTGCGCTGAAGCGATCCAGCGAAGATCCGCCAGGTTGGAGCCGAGGCCGGTCGCCGCCAGAAGCGGCGTCGGGTCCGCCAAAATCCAGGTCACGCCCCGACTCGGCGAGATCAGCCTGCTGACGAAGTCGTACGTGTCGCGCGGCGTGAGGACGTCGATCGAACGAAGGTCGCGAATCCCCATCGCACTCGACACGAGCGGCGGGGCCAACTCGACGGGTCCCGAGAAGCGCCCCGGGCGCTCCTCTGCGAGACGCTGTAGCTCGACCGTCCAGGGCGCGGGGGCATAGACGTCCACCCGCTCGGCCCAGGTACGCGGCACGAGCCACAACATCTCCGCCGTGACGAGCACGAGCCCGAGGAGCGTTGCCGGAAACGGAAGCGAGTCCAGTCCCCGCGCCACGAGGAGCGCCAGAGCCAGATAGAGCGGAAAGCAGTATTTGACGTAGTTGATCGAGCCGAAGATCGGCACGTCGCCGAGGGGCACCGGGAGCGCGCCATGGATCCGCAGGACTTCGACGACCACGGTCAGAGCGAGCGCCCGGGTGAGCCAGGACCGCCGTGTGTGCCAGAACCCCAAAGCCGCCCCCACGATGACCGTGAGCCCGGCGTAGGGCAGCCCCCGGGACGTGCCCTCCGCGGGCGGCGTGGCGCCCCCGGTTGGGACGTACTGCAGCTCCTTCGCGAGACTGCCACCGAGACTCGAGAGAGATCCGACCGGCAGCGTCCATTGAGACTGGGTCGTGCGTCCCGCGCGGACGAGCCCACTCGCTTGGCCGTACGTTTCCGCGAACGGCACGAGTGCGATCGCCGCAATCCCGGCGCCGAGTGCAACGCCACACACCCAGCCGCCGATCTGGCGGTAGAGCGGCATCGCGTCCGGGTCCGCTCCCTCTTCAGCAGCAGCGCTCGACCGGTCCGCGGCATCGGCGAGAAGCCACGACAAGCCGAACACCCCGGCCATGATCGCACTCTGCGGTTTCACTCCGAGGAGCCCGGCACTCACCGCAAGCGCGATCCAGGCGATGCCTCGATCGCCGTTGCGGCGAAGCGCCAACGCGGCCCAGAGCGTCGCGGGCACGAAGACATCCGTGTTGAGGGGATGATGCTCGATCCACTCCACGGTCTGCCCCGACAGCATCAACGCGACGGCGGCCGCGAGCGCGCTCGCGAAACGGATCCCCAGTTCCCGCGCGAGCCCGAACGTGAAGAACCCGAGCAAGAAGACGCGGAGGAGCCACGCGAAGTCCTGCATGCCGGACGAAGGGAAGAGGTTCACGAGGAACTGCAGCGGCGACAACGCGCCCATGTTCGGATTGCCGAGAAGCGGGATCCCGAGCCCTTCGGCGTCGTTCCACAACGGGGCCTGCCCGGCCGCAAGGCCGCGGTGCACCAGATAGGGAGCCGGCTCGTCCACCCAGGTGGCCCCCTCGAGGTCGCGCACCGGGGCGGCGACGTCGGGCGGCCCGGCGACTCCGACCGGCCCGGTCGGGAGCGCTCCGGGCAACCAAGCCGCGCTGGAGAAGGTTCGCCCGCCGAACAGAACGGAGGGAAACGCCGCGCACAGAAGCGCGGCGAGGAGCCCCGCCGCAGCGAGCCGGCCTACCACCGCGCCACGAGGGCGCCGGCCGTCATGCCGCCGCCGACCGCGTTCACCACGAGCACGTCGCCCGTCTTCAGCTTTCCGGCTCGGTGCGCCTCTTCCAGGGCAATCGGAATGGACGCGGCCGACGTGTTCCCACACCGGTCGAGGTTGATCCCGACGCGATCCGGCGAGATCTTCAACTGCGAGATCATCATCCGGATGATGCGCACGTTCGCCTGGTGCGGGACGAGAAGCTGGACGTCTTCGGGGCGAAGTCCGGCCAGATCGAGCACCTCCCGGGTCAGCGCCACCAACTGCTCTACGGCGGCACGAAACACATCCTGTCCCTTCATCCGCATCCAGGGATCCTCGCCGCCCGGCGGAAGATCTTCGGGGCGCCGGGCGCCCGAACGAACGTAGAGAATCGGCCAGAGATCACCGAGCGCCCGCAACCGCGCGACCAGGATCCCACTGCCGCCCTCCCCGGACTGCTCGTCCGCGACGAGGACGACGGCTCCGGCCCCGTCACCGAAGAGCGGACTCGTCATGCGATCGGTTGGTTCACAAAGCGCACTCAACCGATCGGCGCCGACCACGAGAACGCGCTGGTGATCCCCCGCTCGGATTCCCTGATCTGCGACGGTGACCGCGTAGGGAAAGCCGGCGCACGCGGCCGCGACGTCGAATGCCGGCGAGGTCCCGATCCCGAGACGCTCGTGCAGAAGACAAGCGAGGGACGGGAAGAGATAGGGGCCCGATGTCGTAGCCACTACGATCGCATCGACATCCTTCGGGGCGACGCTCGCCTGGTCCAGCGCGGCGCGCGCGGCGGCCGCCGCCAGGTCCACGAGCGAGTCACCGTCGGCAAGAATCCGCCGCTCTCGAACGCCGGTCCTGCCCTCGATCCAACCCGACTCGACCCCGAGTCGGGCTTCGACGGCGTCGTTACCGACGACCGTTTCGGGAAGTGCCGCCCCCACCCCCACGATCCGCGACCGGAGCACCCGGCATCCATACCGCACTCTTCGGAAGGCCGCCATTTGGCGGGGCCTTCCGGGCGATCAAAAGCGGGGCGTGCTCGCCGGGGTCGGGGTGGGCGTGCCGGTCGGGCGACCGGCCGGAGTCGGGCTCGGCGTCGGAACGGGCGACGCATCCGCCGAGAGGGCCGAGGAGCACGTCCCGCCGAGACACGAACCCGCACAGCAATCCTGGTCGCTCGAACACGCGCCGCTCGGCGCGGCACAGCAACGCCCGAGGACGCAGCCCGCACCGGCCCCGCAACACTCGCTCGCATCGGAGCACGCCGACTGGAGCGGAAGACAGCACGCCCCGTCGCAGCCCACGTTGGTCCCACAGCAGATCGAGTCGTCGGCGCAGTTGTCGCCCAGCGGCGCGCAGCAGATGTTCTGGCCTGAGGTCGGGGTCTCTTCACAGTCGCTGCCCGGACAGCACTCGAACACGGCATCGCACGTATTCCCCTGCGGCACGCAGAGGGGAGGCGTAGGAGCGGGCGTCGGTGTCGGCGGGGCACTGCCCTCACACGTCCCGCTCGCACAGCGGCCGGTACAGCACTCGGAGTCGTTCGCGCACGACAGACCATCGGGGAGACAGCAGCTACCCGCAGCACACGCCGCGCCGTCGTCGCAGCAATCGCTCGCGCCGGTGCACGAGACGCCCAGCGGCGCGCAGCACTGTTGGCCTCGACAGGCGTTGTCACTCCCGCAGCAATTCCCATCGATCTGGCAGGGCATCGTCAGACCGAGGCAACAGCGTGTGCCGCTGCCCGCCGGCGTGACGTCGCACTCGCGTGGGATGTCCTGGCAACATTCCGCCGGCGCGGTGCAACTCGCCCCGGTGCCCCCGCAGGTCGGTGGCGGGGTCGGGGTCGGCGGAGCCGAGGAAACGCTCAACGTCGCCGACTCGCTCGCGGTGTCGTTCGGCGGCCCACGGGAGGCCGTCGCGGTGAACGTCACGTCGACGGTCTGTCCTCCATCACTGAGAGTGGTCTGCCAACGGAACGTCCCCGTCGCCGGGTTGCCTCTCGAGGTGTCGAACGTCGCCGCACTGGGCGCACCCGACTGCGTGAGCGTGACCGGCGAGCCTTCCGGGTCCTGCCCTTCGATGTTCAGAACGATCAGGTCGCCGGCACTCACCGAGCGATCCTGGACGCCGCTGAGCGTTGGCGGTCGAACGGGGTCGTTGTTGCCCCCTCCGCCCCCGCCGCCACCACCACCCGCGGCTGCCGCTGCGCCGCCGATCACGACGACGAGCCCACCGCCGACGAGTGCGGCGGTCATGGGCGACATCCCGAGGATCGTCGTCTCCTCTTCCTCCACCGGCTCCGGCGGGGTGCCCGTGGTCGTAGCGGCCTTCTTCGATGCGGACGCCCCACCCGCGACGGCTCCAGCCGTGGCGGCGGTCGTGGTCGATGCGTCGGTCGTCCGGGCGACGACTTCGGGCTGCGCGTCGGTCGTGGGCGCTGCCGCAGGTGCCTCGGTCGTCACGCTCGGAGTCGCGATCGGTGCCGCGGCCACCACCGCTGGAGCCGCAACCGGCTCGAGCTCGGACTGAACCACGGTCGCAACCGCCGTCAGCGACATCGACGAAGCCGGCAGGGTCGCGAGGCGGAGACGCGCCAACCGAAAGGACGAATCGGCGCGCAACGCCTTTTCGTACTCGCGTCGGGCGTCGTCGAACTGGCCGCGGTCTTCGTGGTCGAGCCCACGACCGAACGCGAGTGCGGCATCGAGGCTCTCGGTGTGCACGGCCTGCATCCGCGCGGCCGAAGCCTTGGAAAGGGAACTCACCGGAGAACCGAGGCGATTCGAAATCCCAACGGCGGTGTCACGGATCGCGGCGTAGAAGCGATCGAGCGGGGCGAGGAACGAGCCCGACTCGAGCCGGAGGCCGGATTCCGTGTCGATCAACGCGGAGTCCACCTCGAGCGTCATCGGGTCCGTCGACGTATCGACGTGCGCACCGACGACGACCAGTCCAGCCCCGAGGAGCGCACCCACACGTCGCGCGGTCTTGGTATCGCTTCCTGCCTGGTCGGAGACCTCGTCGAGAAACGCTTCGACGCGGCCACGCTCGACGACTCGCGAGTTCGGAACACCACCCAGGCTGTCGGTCAGCATCGCCGCGATGGCCTTGCCGAGCGGCTCGTACTCCGGCGCGCCGACATTCCGAAAGGGCAGAACGGCGAGCACGTCGCCGGAAACGCGCGCCCCACGCCCCGCGGAGACGGCCGCTTTCGCACCCCGCCGGTTCGCCTCGCGAACCACGAGGGTCCGTAGTCGAGCGATATCGCCCGCAAGGGCGGTGTCCGGGGATGTCTTGATGAACTGCCCCCAGGCATCCGCCGCCCGAGCGGGTTGATCGAGTCGCAATTGGGCGAGCCCCAACAAAAGCGCGTCGTTCGGATCGCCGCCGGGCGCCCCCTGGAGGGCCGAAACCACGCCCCGGTAGTCTCCCGCGCCGTAGCGCTCATAACCGGTTTCGTAGGCAGCCGAGAGCGCGGCGAACGAAACGGAGGGCGGAGCCACGATGAGAGCAACGAGAAACAGCGCCAGGGATCGCGAAATGATGGACCTCATTTGGATTCGCGACCCTTACTCGGCCTGCCCCCAGCGGGCAAGCGCGCGGCCCGGGGCTGGCGCCAGAGCCGGACCCTGTAATAAGCCGAGAGTAGCCGATGCAGCCAACGACCCAGCGACGGAGCCCCGGAGCCCACTTCAGGCGGCAGACCCTGGCCGTCCTCTTATGGACGGCCCTGCTCCTACCGGGCGCCGCCCGGGCTGCCCAGGTCGACCTCGCCGGATGCGTGAAGCTCGCCCTCGCCCGAAACCCCCAGATCCTCGATGCAATCGATGCAGAATTGTCGGCGCGGCTCACGCTCGAGGTGGCCGAAGTCGAGTACGATCTTCAGGTAACTCCCACGATCGACGGCGGCCTGCAGGGCTCAAACACGACCAACCAGAACTTCGAGCTGCTGCTGCGGCGGAAGTTCCTCCCGACCGGAACGCAAGTCGACGTCAAAGGCAGCTCTCGCGTCTTCTCCACCGTACCGCAGGTCTCGGTCCCCTACTTCAGCGAGGCCCGGGTGACCGTGGCCCAACCACTTCTTCAAGGCTGGACCGCAATCGAGAACCGATCGGGCCTCGACGAGGCCGAGCGACGCCTCGGCTCGAGCGAGCACGCGATCGAAGTCGCACGCGAAGAAACCGTGTTCCAGATCGTGCGCGCCTACTACGAGGTCGTCCGGGCCGAACAACTCCTCGAAGTCGCGCGGCGTTCGCGCACGCGCGTCCGGGCACTGAAGGACGCCGCCGAGGCTCGCCTCGAACTCGGCAAGGTCTCGAAGATGGACGTCTACCGAGCCGACATCCAAGAAGCGCGCGTCCTCAACACACTCGCCGACCAGGAGGCTCGTCGCGCGGGCGCACTCGACAACTTGAAGCTCCTCCTCGGGCTCGACCCGCGGGTCGACCTCCAGATCGACCCACGCCTCCAAGGTCCGACCGTGACCGAACTGAAGGGCGTGAACCTCGAAGACCAGGCCGACAACCAACGCCCCGAAGTTCGCGAGGCCCGGGCCGAGGTTGCCGACTCGGAACGCAAACTCGTTCTCGCGAAGTACGGGCTCTGGCCGGCACTCGACCTCGTCGGGCACTACGCACAGCAGGGCTTCGGTGAGTCGTTCGGAGACTCGTTCAACCTCGACCGCACCGAATGGAACGTCGGCTTCCGCTCATCGGTCCCGCTCGACCGAACCATCCAGAAAGCTGCGCTGACGGAAGCCGAGATTGCGCTGCGCAGCCGCGAACGGAACTACCGCCAACTCCGCGGCCAGGTGGTGGGTCAGGTGCGACAGGCAGTGCGACAGCTCGACCGCGCTCGCGCCGAGTCGGAGCTCGCCGCGCGAATTGCGACACAGGCCTCCCAGCAAGAAGAACTCGCGCGATACCGCTACGAGAAGGGCCTCACGGACAACTTCGACCTCGTCCAGGCGGAGGAACAGCTCACCGAGGCCCGCGCGGGTCAGATCCTCGCCACGATCGACCAGGCGGTCGCCGCCGGCGCCGTGCGCCGGGCCACGGGCACGCTCACCGCCGCCTTCCTGGATCTACCGCCTGCGGCGGCTCCGGCGGTTCGTGACACCGGGCCGCCACCGGGCGGCGCCTGCGGCAAGGAAACCGAATGCGCTCTCGGCGAGTGACCGCGTCCCTGTTCGGGGTCGGCGCCATCGCACTGGTCGCCGCCGTCAGCGGGTGGGACGACGCCCCACGAGGAGACGGGGCCCCACCCACCGCGCGCGCGCTGCGCGGCGACGTCACGCAGAGCCTGGTCGAGCCCGGCACTCTTCGCGCCGCCCGCTCGGTCACGTTGGCATCCGAGATCCGCAGCAACCGCGCCAAGATCGTGTCCCTCCTCCCCGACGGAACCTGGGTCGAGCCGGGCGACACCGTGCTGCGTTTCGATCCGACCCCGTTCGAGGAGGAGCGTTTGAAGGCGCTCGCAGACGTGCGAGATGCCGAAGCGGCCACTGTCCGCGCGGAGCAGGAGCGAAAGCTCCAGATCGCGAAGGCCGAGGAGTCGCTCGAGAGCACGCGCCACGCGGTCCGACTCGCCGAGCTGAATCTCGAAGCCTTCGAGAAGGGAACCGGCGCGCTGAACGTTCGCGAAGCGGAAGTCCGGGCGGCGGAAATGGGCGCGGAACTCTCTCGCGCGCGCGAAGACCTGATGGACATGGAACGCATGCTCCGCCAGGGATTCGTGAGCGCCGAAGAAGTCTCCCGTCAACGCGGTCGGGTCGAGAACCTCGGCCGTCAAGACGGGCTTCAGGGCGATCGCCTTCGTACCGCCCGCGAGATCCACTACCCGCGAGACCTCGAACGGTCGCGGAACCAACTCGAGGAGGCTGAGGACGCGGTCGCCCGCGCCGAGGGCGTCCTGTACTACACACGCGAGTACTACCGCGCCGTTCGAGAAAGCGCGCAACGCAAAGAGGAGTCGACGCGAACGGCCCTCGGTCGGGTCGACGAGCAACTCGCGAAAACGCAGATCACGACCCCGATCGCGGGCTTCCTGGTCTTGCAGGACATCCCACTGGAGAACGGCAAGCGGCGTCCGCAGGTCGGCGATTCGGTGTGGAGCGGCGTGCCGATTGCCACCGTGCCCGACCTCTCGAAGATGCAGCTCACCGCCTTCGTGCGCGAGGTCGATCTCCATCGAGTCTCCGTGGGGATGGCCGCCGACGTGGCCATCGAGGCCTACCCCGACCTCCGGCTCGAGGGTCGAATCGGCCACATCGGCAGTCTCGCCGAGAACGTCGTGGACTCCCCATGGAAGTTCTTCCCGGTCACCCTGACGCTCGCGACCACCGACGACCGACTACGCCCGGGCATGTCGGCACGCGTCGAATTCGAGCTCGCGCGATCCGAAGATGTAGTCCGGGTTCCGGCGGACGCCATTTTCACGCGCGGGGACAGACGGGTCGTCTACATCCGCCACGGGAGCTCGGTCGCCGAGCACGAGGTCTCGCTCGGACTCGCGAACGAGACCCACGTCGAGATCCGCGCCGGGATCGATGAAGGAGACGAGCTTCTCCTGGAATCGCCGGGCGGCTCTGTTGCATTCCAACCGCTTCCGGAGCCGCGAGCGTGAGCGATGCCGCACCCGAGGGCCGCCGAGCACCTTGCGCGGCCCTTAAAGGAATCGAGCGCCACTACCCACGTCGCGAAGGCACCGTCACCGCGCTCGAAGCCATCGACCTCGAAATCCAGCACGGCGAGATGCTGGCCCTGACGGGGCCTTCAGGCTCCGGCAAGTCGACGTTGCTCCACGTGCTCGGTCTTCTCGATACGCCCACCGCCGGCCGGTACCGCCTCGACGGCGAGGACGTCTCGACGCTCGAAGACGACGCTCGCGCGGCACGCCGCAACCGCAAAATCGGCTTCGTCTTCCAGGCCTTCCACCTGGTGCCGCATCTCACCCTCGAAGAAAACGTCGCGCTTCCCCTCGTGTACGGCGGCGTCGACGAGGACGGTCGCAGCCCGCGCGCTGCGACGGCGCTCCGCCAGGTCGGATTGGACCATCGTCTCACGCATCGGCCCGACGAGCTCTCCGGAGGGGAGCAGCAACGCGCCGCAATTGCGCGAGCCCTCATCTACGAACCGCCGCTTCTGCTCGCCACGAGCCCACGGGGAACCTCGACGAGGCGTCCGCCGAGGGCGTCCTCGAACTCATGCGCACCATCCACTCCTTAGGCACGACGGTCGTGCTCGTTACGCACAACCCCCGGGTCGCGGCGATGGCCGAGCGAACGCTGGAAATCCGTCATGGCCGCTTCGTCTGAGCCCGGCCGAATCTCCGCGCGTGACGTCGCCCGCGCCGCGCTTGGCGGCGTTCGGCTCTATCGCCTCCGATCCGCCCTCACGATCGCGAGTTTCGCCGCCGGGACGGCAGCCGCGGTCGCGCTGCTGTCGATCACGGGCGGCGCTCGCCTGGAGCTGCTCGAGCGAATCCAGCGCCTTGGCGCGAATCTGGTGAGCGTGCATGCCGTCGGAGAAGCGGGGCGCGAGGCTCCGCCCGCCCTGACCATCGCCGACGCCACCGCGATCGCACAGGCGCTGCCATTCGCTCGTGACGTCGCGCCGGTGCGCGTCGTGCCCGCAAGCGTCCTCCTTCCCGATGAACAGCTGACGGTCCAAGTGGTGGGCACGACACAAGACTACTTCGCCCTACGCGGACTGTCGTTCGCCCGCGGACGCCCGTTCTCGGTCGAAGAGAGCGATGGAGGAGCCGCGGTCTGCGTCGCGGGAGACGAGACGGCCCGCCGACTTGCGCGCGAGGGCCCGGTCTACGGCTCGCACGTGAAGGTCGGCGAGCGATGGTGCCGGGTCGTCGGAATCCTGGAGCCAGAGGCCTCGACCACGGGCGAAGACACCGATCGCCGCCTCTACGTCCCGATCCTCACGACGCTACGCCACGACCTTTCCGAGCGACAAGGACTCGGCGAGATCCTGCTCCGAATCTCGGACGACGTCGATCCCGAACGCGCCGCGCAGGTCGTAAAGCGCGCGCTGCTGCGACGACACGACGGCGTCGAGCACTTCGCCATCGAGACCGCGCAGGCCCTCCTGCGTCAACAACGGAGCACCCGGGGCTTACTGGATACGCTTCTCGCCGCCGTGGCGGTCCTGGCCCTCTGCCTCGGCGGCATCGCCCTCGGGAGCCAGGCGTGGCAAAGCGTTTCCCTGCGGCGGCGCGAGATCGCGATCCGCCGGGCGATCGGTGCGAGGCGGGAAGAAATCCTCGTGCAGTTTCTCCTCGAGGGGATCCTGCTCGCGTCCGCCGGGGCCGCGGTCGGTGTCGGCCTCGGCGTCGCCGGCGCGGCCCTCGCCGCCACCCTCGGCGAGTGGCCGTGGGTCGTGCCGGCCAGTAGACTCGCAAGCACACTGGCGATCATCCTGTTCCTCGGCGTCGCAGCCACGATTTATCCGGCCTACCGGGCCGCGACGCTCGACCCGGTCGAGGCGCTCCGCAGCGAGCGCTGATCCCAAGCGGTCCCGAAGCGCCAGGGGGATGCTATGCAAGCGCCACGGATGGAGCCCTCGTGAGCCAACGCACCTTCGTGATCTTCGTCCTCGGCCTCTTGGGGATGCGATTCGCCACCCTGCCGCTCCTCCCCGCCCTCGACCCGAGCGAGGCCCGCTATGCCGTCGTCGCGCGCGACATGCTGCAAAGCGGCGACTTCGTCACGCCGATGATCTGGGCGAACGGGGAGTACACCCCGTTCTTCAGCAAGCCTCCTCTCCTCTTCTGGTTGCAGGCCGGGACGATGGCGGCCCTCGGCGTCACCGAACTGGCGGCGAGACTCCCTCCCTTCCTCGCTTCGGTCTGCGTCCTGCTGGTGACGTGGTTCACGCTCCGGCGCTATGTGGCGTCGGAGGTACTGCGGGGCTCGCTCCTCGTTCTCACGTCGTCGCCCCTCTTCTTCCTGAGCGCGGGTATCGGACTCACCGACATGCTGCTCTGCCTGTCCGTCGGCGGCGCCCTCTTCTCCCACTATGCGTTCACGCGTGAGGACGACCCGGTGCGCGCGCGGCGGTGGAGTCTCGTGACGTTCGCTTTGCTGGGAATCGGCATGCTCACGAAGGGACCGATCGCGCTGGTCGAGTTCGGCCTGCCGGCGCTCGCCTGGAGTGCCTGGAACCGGCGTCTCGACGATCTCGCGAGGCAGGCGTGGTGGCCCGGCCTCCTCGTGTTTCTGCTCCTCTGGGTTCCCTGGTTCGCCCTGACGGAGCGAGCCAACGCCGGATTCCTCGAGTACTTCTTTGTCAACGAGAACTTCCTGCGCTTTTTCGCATCGGAGTACGGCGATCGGTACGGCGGGGGACACAAGTTTCCGCCCGGCGCTGCGATCGTGTTCTTCCTTCTGGCGTTCCTCCCGTGGCTCGTCCTACTGGCCTGGCACTTGCGGGCGCCCGACGCGCGACGGCTCGCGAAACAACGTCTCGGGCGCAGTGATCTCCAGTTCCTCGGGTTCGCGGTGGTCGGCAACATTCTGTTTTTGAGCTTCTCTCGACACATCCTCGGCACGTATGTTCTGCCGGTGCTGCCCGCGGCGGCGGTCCTGCTCGCCGCGATCTTCGCGAGCCTCGGCCTCAGCGCTGCGCGACAGGGACGAATCGCGGTCGGACTCGTCGTCGTCTACTCGCTCGCGATGATCCTCGGCATGCCTCTGATCGAGGGCGGATGGTCCTCGCAAACAATTCTCGCGCGGGCCGAGGCCTTCCAGGCCGAGCGCGGCGCGGAAGGCCGGATCGTCTTCGTGGAGAAGCGACCGTTCTCGGCCCGCTTCTACGGCGGGCCGAATATCGACCAAATCCCCTGGGATGCCGGGAACGAGCACTACGAGTGGTACCTCGATCCGCCGAACGGCCACCTCATGATCCTCAGGCGCCATCACCCGGACATCGTCGACCCGTACGTCACCGACCGACTACGCCGGGTGGAGGAGATCGGCCGCTACACGATCTGGGAGCCGATCGAGCCGAACTAGCGCATCGCTAGGAGCGGCCGCGCAACTCGAAGAGGTCCAGCGACGCCGGCCCGTCGATCGCCAAACGCAGGCGGACCTCGCCCGGGCGTCCGGTGATTTCGAATCCACGTCCGAGCCCCCTGGGTACGTCTTCGAGGACGCGGACCCGTGCGGGAGGTGCGACCTCGAGTTCCAGAACCCGACCCGGCCCGTCGAAACGCGCGAAGAGCCGCAGGACGACATCGTCGTCGCGCGAGAACCGCAGGGGGACGGACACGACCGGGTCGGGGCACGGCCACTGCATCCGGGGCAGCGCGCCGTCCCCGTAATCCAGTGGTGTCGCGCCGGGCCGAAGCGGCAAGGGTCCGCCTCCGCAGTTCACCAAGCGAGCCGCCGTCCGATCCAGCCAGGGCTCGTACCGCAGAAACTCGAGCGGCCCAGCGATGATTGGCGCCGGCTGCCCACTGCGCCATGCGGGCGGCACTTCACCGCGATACGTGACCACGACCTCGTGTGTACCGGAGGGCTCGTCCGCTCCGTGCACAGCTCTCGCAAAGAAGAAGCCGTTGTCCGTGTCGAGATCCGAGAAGCCCGGACCGTGTGCTCGTTGCCACAGGCCGGGAGGCGCGATGCCCAAACCGAACACCAACGTGTCCGCCGCCTGCCCACGGGTCGCGACGGTCGGTACGCGCGCGCGCGAATCTGGGAACGCCGCAGGAGGTCCGCCAAGGCGTAGCAACTCCAGGTTCGCACCGACGTACCCCGCGGTGTGGGCGGCGTGAATCCACCACACGAGGAGCGCCGCACGTCCGATGGCGAGACCCCCGAGCATCCACCAACCGGGTCGTCCAAGCACGGTTGCTACCACGAGCCCCACGACCAACGCGGCCGGGACGAGGCTCACATCGAGATAGTAGTGCCACGCCTCCCAAGGCAAGAGCAGCACCGCAAGGAACGACGACAACAACATACCCAGAACGGCGATCGTTGGACCGGCCGCGCCGTCCATCGGGAGGCGGACGATGAGGACAGCCACGCAAGCAAGCACGACGGCGATCCACGCCGTCTCGAGGCCGAGCCAGACCGAGATCCAGCCGGGCCACGCCGCCGGATCGAGACTCATCCCGGCGACCGCGCGACGGCCCACGAAAAGGAGGTCCAGGAGCCGACCCGACGTGACATCCGCGGGGCCGGCTGTCGTGGCCGCGTCCGTGACCGGCGGAGAAAAGGTCGACGCCCAGAGCGTCGGCAGGACCACGAGAGCTCCGGACAGGCCGGATGCGAAAACACCGCGGACGCCGAGCCGCGTCGCTTGCGAGAGAACCGCGGCGACACCGACCAACACGACGGGCGCGGCCGCGATGTGGAGCTGCACCATCAGTCCCGCGAGGACCGCGGCCACGATGGCCGCCACGAGTGAAGCGCGTTCGAGCAGGAATACTATGGCCAGAAGGAACCCGCCGCACAGGGCCGGGAGGGCCGCCGGCGCCCACGCCACGCGGCCGTCGATCACGGCGAGCGGCATCGTTGCGAACACCAACGCTGCCGCGAGCCCCGCTGCACCCCCGGCGATCCGCCGGCCGACCTCGAAGGTCAACGCGGTCGCGAGAACACCGAGCAGCCCCGCAAAGACGTACGCGGCCGCCGGCTGGCTCGAGAAGAAGAACGGGACGGCCCAGAAATAGTAGTAGATCGCACCCAGATAGATGCGATTCCGCATCGCAGGGCCCAGGGTGGGGTATTCCTCCCCGGTTGCGATCCGTGCTCCCCAGGCGAGATCGCGCGCCTGATCCACGCCGAACCACCCCGCGTCTGGCCACAGCAGGCGCAGGCCTGCCGCAAGAGCCAGAACCGCGAACAGCCCGAACGCGATTCGAGCCGGCGCTTCTCGGCTCAGCGGCCGACGTCCACGCGGCGCACGAAGTTGTCCTTGGGCAGGACCTTATTGACGTCCGCGAAGCTCTTGATGTGCTTCTTCTTGTCGGGCCAGCGCTCCCAGAGCACGTAGGCCTCGTCGTCCGACACCGCGACCTGCGGGTGGCGAAGCTGGTTGCCCGCAGTGTCGGTCATGACGGTCGCATCGTTCAGAACCCAGGTCTTGCCGAGGTCACGCGACACCGACAGAGCCACGCGCGTGTTTCCTTCCTGCCACGTGATCGCGACGTTGTCGCTGTCTTCGGCGAGCGCGATTCGCGGATGCAACGCGTTACCCGCCGGCGCCTTGTCCAGGCGAATGGGCGCCGTCCACGGAGCACGCCACGTCTTTCCACCGTCGTCCGACACGTTCCAGTAGATGCGTCCCAGCTTGTCGTCCTCGCCGCCGTGCCACGCAAGATAGAGCTGAGGGCCCTTGGTCTTCATATGGAAGAAGGCCTGGGTCTTTCCAGCGTAGATCTCGATCGGCCCGTCCCAGGTCTTGCCGCCGTCTCTGGACTGGCTCATCCACATCCAGCTGCGGTTCGTCTCGCCGGTGATACCGCCTGTCCACACGAGGGTGAGTAGACCGTCGTTGTAGATGAGCTGCGGCCACATCGGACTCGGAAGCGGCTCCTCACCCGTGTCGACCGGCTCTGGCCGGGTCCACTTTGCGCCCATGTTTGCCGAGGAAGCCGTCGACATGAACGGCAGGCCGCTTTCCTTCTGGCTGTGAGGCCGTTCTTCCCAAACGAGGTACGCCTCGTCGCCCTCACCGATCGCGAGCGCCGGAGCGCCCGCCTCGCTTCGTGGCAGCTTCGACACGAGCACATCCGGCTCGAGCCAGGTCTTGCCGCCATCGAGGCTTCGGTTCGCGTAGATGTCGCGGAAAACGTTGCGCTCATCGGTCCACGCAACGATCATCGCGCCGTCGGGCCGCTGCGCGAAAACCGGCAGAAAGGACTGTCTCCGAACGTTCAACGTCGTGATGTCGCCCCAGGTCTCGCCGAAGTCGGTCGATTGCCGCACGAGCACGAACTTCTGCCCGGCTTCGTTCCGACGTGCCTGCCACAGCGCGAGGATCTCGTTCTCAGCGGGCAACATGTGAAGCGTCGGCACGACGGAGATCGTCCTGGAGAAGTCGGGCTCGTTCAGCGCGAACTCCGGAGACCAGGTCTGCCCACGGTCATTCGAGCGACGGAACATCGCGTTCCGGTTCTGCTTGCCGTTCTGGTTCATCCAGGCGACGGCCACGCGATCCCCATCTGCAACGAGCGATGTGTAATACGCCCACGAGAAGGAGCCTGCGCCGCCGTCACTCTCGTTGAGCTGCAGAACCGGCCCCATGCCCGGACCGCGGGTGCATGCCCCACCAAACAAGCTGGCAGCCAAGCCCAGCACTACTGCAGCCACGACCAACGGCTTCATAGAAAACCTCCGCACAAAAAACTACTACCCCAAAACGACACAAGGCCAGAGCGAATCGCCCTGGCCTCGTGCCAACTCATGTCGGTGTTGCGAGCTTACTGATCAGTGCTCGTAATCGCGTACTTGCCGTAGTTGCTGCCGCCGAAGCTGCCAACAGCCTGGCCATGCACAGCGTAGACGAACTCGCCGTCCTGATTGTTCAGGTTCTTCAGGCGAAGGAAGCCGGAAGAGTCGACGGAGATCGAATTCGGGATGAGGCCGGCACCCGGAACCATCGAGGTGAAGTCGGCACACTGGATCCTGTGATCAGGGAGCGACGTCGGGATCTCGAGGTTGTCGTAGAGAACCAGGTTGGCGGTGAGGCTGGCGGTGTTCGGGCCAACCTCAACGTCACCGGCGTCACCGGAGCCGGACCTCTCCTCGAGGGAGATGAAGGCAACCGAGGAAGCATCGACCGAAGTCGGGTTCAGGGTCAGAATGTCAACGTTGTCACCGGTGCCCGAAGGAAGCTCGGTGTAGTCGCCGCCGGCATCGAGACCGAGGCCGATGGCGTCGTTACCGAACGAGTAGCCGATGCTCGTGTTCGCGCGTGTCGCGCTACCCACGATGGCGTTGTCGACCGGGATGAAGCCGCGGAGCGTACCGTCACTGCAGATCTCGTCCGTCTCGTAGGCCGTCACGACCACGAAACCACGCTGCCCCGTAAGGTCAGTCCGAGGACCGATCTGGGTGTTACCGACGTCGATCGCCGATACGTCGCCCGGATCAACGACGATGGTGTCATTCAACGTGAGGCAAACCCACACGTCGACGAGGTGCTCACAGGAATCACTCCAGTAAGCCCAATGCGTCGTGACGCCAAGAATATCGCCCCCGCCGGCCTGCGACGTGCCAGCAATGTTGCTGACGATCATGAACGACACCCAATCCTCGGTGGCGTCAAACGGCATCACCAGCGCGTTCGCCGGCTGCGTGAAGCTCGTGTACGGGTCGTCAACCAATGCGTCCGCACGCGTAGGCCCTGCCATCACTACGGTCAACGCTACCGCTGCCACCCCAAGCTTATAAATCCCTCTCATAATCCCCTCTCTCCTTTCGCTTGACCGCCCAGTCGCTGGGTTAACAGCTGGCCCGAAGCGGCTACCGGTTGCCGAACAGGCACACGGCAAACCCTGTGAACCTCAACAACCTGAACTGCGCCCTATCCAGCCCCGTGACATCGTCGACGAGGCCCTAAAAACGTTTCTATGTTCGTCCCGCCACCCCTAACACAGGGAAATGGTGGGATAGCTTAAATATCCCCGTCGAGTCAACCGGAACGCCCCTTCGGCGCCGCCTGCTCGGCCGGGAAAAACCGCCTTTGCTGCTCTCCTTTCGCCCCACATCAGCCATGCAGCTGGATGTACCAGCTTCCCTCTCTCAGGACCCAGTCTTGCGGGTCATCGAGTTCCCGCGGGATCCTCATCGTGCCACCGCCGGGCTTCAGAACGGGGACGATGGTGTCCATCCTGGCCACCACCTGGCCTTCTTGGCCTTTTTCATCGACAGATATGATCTCGAAATCAACAATGTCGAAGGAAGATCTACGCTTTTCCATGAAGGCGGTACGTTTGAGACCCTCTCGGACCTGCGGATCGATCATCCCGGTCCAGATGGCGTCCCAACTGCCCTTCTGGCGAAGATCCATGTAGCTCTGCGCCCGGGTTACGAGATCTTCTGGCGTTTCACCGGCCGAACAGCCGCCGAAGGACAGCAGCCCCACGACGGCGACCGCACAAAACGCCACGCCACGGAGAGACCGGGGTGGGCGACGGGAGACCGGCGCTCCTCTACGCATGGTCTCCCCCGCCTTCGTCCATCCCCGCGACGTCCAGACCTTCGTGGGTCCAGATGTGCGGCAACCGACTCACTCCCCAATCCGTTTTCGGATTCGTCACCGAGAACGGCGCCTCCCCCTCCCTCACATCGAGCATGATCAGTGGCCGACGATTGTCGATCGCCGCCACATTGAAGTGATACGAGCCTCCGAACAGCGGAAGCTCCTGGAATTGCAGGGAAATATAGTATTCGTCGCCGCCCACCGAACGCGGCGTCGCGCCGTCGAGATCGGTCGAGCCGCAGTGGCATACGAGGCCGTCGCTGCGTACGACGCCGACCGCGACACCCGGGTCGACATTCGCGGCCTCTGCGCGCCGCAGCCACACACGTAACGTGGCCGAATCACCAGTCTGGATCTGGTGAAGGGGCTCACCCGACGCGTCGAGAGCTTCGACCCGCGTGACCTCGACCAGCGGGGACACACCGTCAGCAACGCCGAGCTTGTGGGCCAGCACCCGGCCGCGGCTGCGGTCGATGTAGGCATCACAGACCTCGGCTGCCGGCCCGGCTCGCTCGACGCGGCCATGGTCGAGCCAAAGCGCCTGACGACAGAGCTTTTTCACCTGGTAGAGGTTGTGCGAGCAGAAGATCAGCGTCCCGCCACGGCGCACGAAAGCGTCGATCCGCTCGGTGCACTTGGCCTGGAACCGCTGGTCACCCACGGCCAACGCCTCATCGATCACGAGGACGTCGGGCTGGACGGCTGTGGCGACGGAAAATGCCAGTCGCAGGAACATGCCCGACGAATAGGTCCGCACCGGCTGGTCGATGAATTCTCCGAGTTCGGAGAATTCGATGATCCCGTCGACCTCGGCCGCGATCTCCTCGCGCCGCAGGCCCTGGGCCTGACCGGCCAGGAAGATGTTCTCGCGCCCGCTGAACTCCCCGTGAAGTCCCGCACCGAGCTCCAGAATCGAACCGACGCGACCTTCGACCGTGAGAGTCCCCTCGGTCGGGGTCGAAGCGCCCGCCAGCATGGCCAGCAGGGTGGTCTTCCCCGCCCCGTTGTCACCGACCAAGCCCAGGGTTTCGCCGCGCTCGAGGTCGAACGTGACGTCTTGGACGGCCTGGAAGAGCTCATGGCGATTGCCACGACCGGCCCACTCGAGCGCCCGATCAAACGGGCGGGAGTATCGGCGATAGCTTTTTCCGAGGTCTTTTGCGCTGACGGCTTTCATACCAGATCTGAAATCTCGGACCGTGCCCGGTCGATGGCGAAGGCGCCTACCAAGAGAGCTGCCAACGCCCATGCCGCGCTGTAGGCCAGGGCTCCCCACGACACCGGCGCTCCGACCGCAAACCCCCGAAATCCCTCGACTATTCCGCACAGCGGATTGAGAGAAAGGAGTCCCCGGAGAGAGGCTGGAGCAACCTCCAAGGTGTAGACGATGGGCGTCAGGTAGAACCATGCCTGCAGAGCGGCCGTAACGACTTGGGCCGTATCGCGGAAATAGACGTGCAATACCCCCAGAATCCAACCGATTCCGATGCCAAAGGCGATCTGGATCATCAATGGGATGATGCAGAGCAGCACGGAGGCCGAAACGCCGTCCCCCAACAGGGGCATCACGGCTATCAAGAGCACCAATCCGACCATCTGCTGGATCACCGCGGCCAGAACCGGCTGGACCACCACGATCTCAGGGCGGAAGGCCATCCGACGGACCAGGACGCCCCCATCCACCAGGGAAGTCGTGGCTTTTGCGAGCCCCTCCTGCAGGGCGAGCCAGGGCAGAAAGCCCCAGGCCAGCGTGACGGCAAACGGAACCCCCGTGGGCCCGCCGAGGCGGATCTGGAGAACCAGTGAGAATACCGTGGTGAGGATCGCGAGCTGAATCAGGGGGTTCAGGACCGCCCAGAGCAGGCCTGCGCTCGAACCCGCGTAGCGGGAGCGCAGATCCCGCACGGTGAGAGACGCCAGGAGCTCCCGTTGCCGCCAGAGTTCCCCGAGGGGTTGAGTCGTCATCCGGATCTTCCCCTTTGGCCCAGGTGATCTCGTTGCCGCTCGCGCTCGCGAAGCTGCCTCAAGCCACGCCAGGCGTCAGCGTTCCCGCGATCTTCGCGGGTGACACGCCGGAAGGTCCGACGCGCATTCGATTCCTCACCGACCGAGAGCTGCACCCACCCGAGAAAGAGCAGACGTTCCGGACTCGGGTCGATCCGCACAGCGCGCTTGGCCAAAGCCAGCGCGGCGTGATCGTTGCCCATTCGCCCCTCGATCGTAGCCAGGGACTCGAGCACTTCGACATCGCGAGGCCCTTGCCTACGAGCTTCGCGGAGAAGTTCCCGCGCCGGCCTCAGCCGTCCGCGACGTGCCAAGGCGGAGGCGAGATTGTGCTTTGCCCGAATCGAGGCCGGGAGTTGCTCGAGTGTCACCGTCCACAAAGTCTCATCATCACGCCAGTCCGCGGTGCGCGCGTGTGCCCTCACGCCGAGAAGAGCGAGCAACAACACCGCGACGAGCGCTACGTTTCGCGGCCACCGGCGGGCGAGCACCGCGGCCCCGTCGCCCGCCGCGAGGGCGAGACCGGCGAGCGGCAGGTACGCGTTGTGTTCCGCCACGACCTCTCGATAAGGCACGATCTGGAGGACGGGCAGCAGAGCCACCGGAAACCACAGGAGACCGGCACCTGCGATCCGACCCCGCCAGGCGAGCCAGGCGCCCAGCGCAACGGTAACGGCGAGAAGGAGAAGCGTCGCGACGGACGCACTGTCGAACCCGGAAACCGGCAGCGGCCAACCCGGCGGCCGATAGTCCGCGTACAGATGAACGGGCCACACCGAGAGAAGTCCGTAGCGACCGAGAACGTTGAGACTCAGGGCGGGCTGCGGCCCGAGCGGGTCCCCCTGTAGACGCGCGAGGGCCTCGTAGACACGCTCGAGATAGAATCGGTCGACGACTACGTACAGAGCGATCGCCGCGAGTGCGAGTCCGGCCCACGTCCCGACGGCCACGCCGCCCGCCTCCGGGTGCCGCCGCGACTGCACGACAAACAACAGCAACGCGAGCGCCGGAAAGACGGCCGCATTCTCCTTCGCCCCGAGAGCGAGTCCGGCGGCAACGATGGTGACCAGCAAGGCACCCGCCCGGCGGAGGGCGAGACCGCGGCCCTGCGTGACGAAGCCCGCCTCACAGAAGCTCCACCACGAAAGGAGCCCGAGAAGCGCGAACATCCCGGAGAGAAGGTCACGTCGCCCCGAAACATAAACCACCGCCTCGGACCCGAGCGGATGAATCGCGAACAGCGCCGCCGCAAACAGCGCTGGTCCGACCTTGCCGATCGTGCGAACGGCGAGCGCGTAAAGCAGAAGCGTCGCGATTGCGTGATACGCGAGGTTGCTCGCGTGGAAGACCCGAGCGTTCACTCCGTCCCCGAGCCAGTGATCGACCATGTACGAGATCATACGCACCGGTCGGTAAGAGACGCCGCCGGGCCGGTGTTCGAACACATCCATCGCTCGCGACAGCGGCCAGGTCACCACCCCGTTGCCGACGACGAGCTCCCAGTCGTCGAAGACGAACTCGTGGCTCACGGATCCGCCGTAGACCACCACCACGAGCGCCACCAGGCCGAGGCCGGCGACGGCGTGGCGACCGAAGAGGCTCAGTCCTCCCAAGCCCGGTTCGGGAGCAGACCGCGCGGCTTCTCCGCGGTGGTCGTGCGGCTGCGCAGACGCTCCACCGCCCCAAGCTGCTGCTTCGTCGGCAGCTGGAGGCCCTTGGTTCGCTCGATCTCGTCCACCACGTCCCACAGGCGATCCTTGTAGCCCTGCGTGACCTCGAGCGCTTCGGCCCGGTTCCGCACGACCTGCGGGGTGAGGAGGATGATGAGCTCGACGCGCTCGACGTCATCCTGGTCGAACCGGAAGAGTCGGCCGAGGACGGGAATGTCCATGAGGTACGGGATACCATTACGGACTCGGCGGGTGTTCTCCTGGATGATGCCGCCGATGAGGAGAGAATCCCCATCCTGCACGACGGCAGTCGTCTCCGCTTCCCGCGTGATGAACGACGGCGAGCCACTCGAACCGAAGGACTCCGTGCCGACTTGGCTGACTTCCTGGCGGATCTGAAGGTTCACGAGGCCGTCTGCGTTGACCTGCGGCAGGATGTTCAGGATGACGCCGGTGTCACGATACTGAACCGAGTTCAGGACGTTGGCCGTCGCGAGGGTCGATTGCTGTGTCGACGTGATGATCGGAATCGACTGGCCGATGTTGATGGAGGCTTCGCGGTTGTCCGCCGTGAGGATGTGCGGGCTCGCGAGCACTTTCAGCCGCCCCGCCGTGGCGAGCGCGGTCAGGGTAAACCGGAACGACGACTGATCGGTGATGATCGCGGTGAGCGCCCCGTTGTCGGCAACGTTCCACAACCGCTTCAGCATGTCGTCGTTGACCCCGGCCGCCTGCGACACCGCGCCGAGCATCCCGGCCACACCATCGGCCGATTCGGTCGGTGCGGGCGGGGACGGAACGGAACCGATGGCGCCGGAGTTCGCGATTACCGACTGCAGGCCCATGTCCATGGTCTTGTTCAGGCTGATCTCGGCAATGAGCACTTCGATCACGACCTGGCGCGGCACGACGTCGAGGTCGCGAAGCACCTTTCGAATCTCTTCGTAGTCCTGCTTGGTCGCGAGAATCACGAGTGAGTTCGAGACCTCGTCGGCCACGATGCGCACTTCTTCTTTGAAGAACGCGAGAGGGCCGGTGCCGCCGGCGAGAATGACACTTCCCGGACCGCCGCCACCAAGACCGCGCCCCGGCTGGCCGCCGAGAACTCCGGCCGGTCGCGCACCGCCGCGGCCGCCGCCGAAGCCGCCGCCACCACCGGAATTGCGTCCGCCTCGTCCGCCGCCGCCCTGGTTCGCCTGAGAGGCGCCGCCGAGTCGGCCGGCCGCAGCCGCGGCTCGCCCGCCACCTCCACGGCCCCCGCTCGCAAGGCGCCCGCCGCTGGCGCGGCCGAAGAGCCCACCAAAGCCGGCCTGCCCCGCCTGGCCCCGGCCCCCACCGGCGGCACCCTCGCCACCGCCGTAGAGCTCGTTCAGGACGGTCGCGAGGTCCGCGGACTTCGCGTTCTGGACGTTGTAGACGCGCACCGCGCGAGCCGAGTCTTCGTCGGGCGGCACGTCGAGCAGATTCAGCCAATACGACACGGCTTCGAACGCGTTGTCGCTGAACGCAAGGACTGCAATCGAGTTCAGACGGAGGAGGGGAATCGCGTACACGCCCCTCTCGTTCGCGGCTTCGCCGGTGATACCGTACGTATCGAGGACCGCGCTCAATTCCTGACCCAGGTCTTCGATGTTGGCGTTTTCGATCTTGTAGATCTTCGCCTTGAGGTCCTTGAAGCTGTCCCGGTCGAGCAGCTGGATCATCTCGCGCAGGCGATCGACGTTCGTCGCGATGTCCGTGATGATCAAGAAGTTGGCGCGCTGATAGGGAATGACGTCGCCACCGGGAGTGATGAACGGCTGCAGGAGATTCGCCATCTCCTCCGCGGCAATGTTGCGGACCTTCACGATCTCGACGACGAAGAGGTCGTCGGCCGTCATCTGACTGAGCTGCGACCGAGAGACGATGACCCGGGTCTTCGCGTCGGCGATGGGAACGATGTTGTAGACCTCACCGACCTTCACGGCGGCGATGCCGATGCTGCGCAGAATCTGGTTGAAGATCGGAAACAACTCGCTGCGCGGGATTTTACCCGTCGTGCGGATCGTCACCTGGCCCTCGACGCGGGGGTCGATCAGGTAGTTGATCTCGAGCGCACTCGCGAGGCTATGCACGACTTCGCGGATGTCGGCCGCCTCGAAGTTGAGGACGATCGCATCTTCGGCGGGCATGTCCGCAGCCATCGCCGCAGCCGGCGCGACGGCGGGAGCGGGAGCGGGAGCGGGAGCGGGCGCGGGCGCGCCGTTGGCGCCCACGGGACCAGCAGGCTGTGCGTCGGCCGGCAGAGACACCACCGCGATGCAAAGAATGAGGAGCGCCAGCTGCGCTACGCCACGGAAACCCCACCCCGACGTGCACACCTCGGCCAGCCTCGTACCTGGACTCGTGCGACCCATGCCCCCTCCCGCAGAGCCGGTGTAACCGAGTTGACTATCCGTTGTAAAACCCACCCGTACCCTCAACGATTCTTAGCGGCCTCGGCGCGCAGCCGTTTCAGGCGCTCCCGGGCTCTTTCGGCTCGCCGACGCGCGTCCTCGCGGCGGCGTTCGGCTTCGGACTGGGCGTCCTGGTTCGGGGCGAATGATCCTGGATTCTTCTTCCCAGCGGCCTTCACCGCCCGCTGCCCGCTGGATCGCCGAGCCGCGGCTCCCCTCGGCTGCGGCGTCTGGCGCCCACCGGGACCAAAGGACGCCTTGCCCTTCTTCGCCGTGTCGATCAGGAGCGACAGGACCACCTCTTCGCCCGTTCCTGCGACCAATGCGATGGTCTCGGTCGAGATCCGGTCGACCTTGTACCCGGAGATCTCCTCACCGACGCGAAGCCGGATCTGCTTGTTGCCCTGGGCGCTATCCATCAGCACGGCCTCGGGCTCGAGCCCGATGAACAGCACACCCGCCAGCTTCAGGGTCGGCGGAGGCGGAGGCGTCGCTTCAGGCGCAGGCGTGTCCTGGTTGTCCCCCTCTTTGCGCGAAGCATCGAAGAGATCTTGTTGAGCAATTGCGTTCACAACCTGAGGAATGGGCGGCTTCCGACTGCGGGGGGGGAGCCCTTCGAGCGGGCGGGCGGCCTCTCCGCCGGCATCGACGACTGGCGCCTGGCGGCGCCACACGTCGACCGTCCGCCAACCCGCCAAAGCGACGAGGGCCAGCAGTAAGACGTTGAGGAGACGGAATCGCTTCATTGCGCATTCACCGTTTGTGCGGTGCCCAGAGGGTCCTGCGGGATCTCCTCCCGATCTGCAACCGGGACCGCCACGGGAACCGAGCGTGCCGCCGCCTTCGCCACCGGTGCAGGCGGGGCCGCCTCCCCTGCGCCCGCAGCCGTCTGAGCCGTCTGAGCCGTCTCGGGAGCACCCTCCTCCGCCAGCCCCGCGCTACCAGCCACGACCCCGGCGATCTGGAAAGTCGCCGAAACGGCCCGCGCCTGGGGGCTCTTCGTCCGCCTGCGGATCGCCGCGCCACGCCGGCTCAGTTCGAGGAAGGGAATCGTCACACGCAGATTCCCTAACTCGAGCTCGGAGAGAAGCCCGGCGAGGTCGCGGATGTCGCCTGAAGCCGTTACCCGCAACGAAACTTGTCGGAAGGGGCCAACAGCCTCGTCCTTCAAGACCTGGGTCGTCTGAATCCGGACATTGTTCTTGGCAGCGAGGTTGGAAACGCGATCCTGCAGCTCGGCCGCGGCCAGAGTCGGCGTCGCGCCGGGGACGAGCTGGGAAACTGTGCTCCGGTAGCGTTTGCGAAGCCCCTTGAGCTGCTGCTGAATTTGGGGGGCGCGCTCGAGAAGCTTCTCGGCGCCGGCGAGACGCTGCGCGGACAACTTGATGTCGGCCTTCACGCCCGCCCGGTAGTCGAAGAACCAGGTCGTTCCGTACCGCAACAGCACCACCGCCGCGAGAATGCCGACGGCCATGTACAACCGCTGCTGGCGGTTCGTCGCCTGCAGGCGAGCGAGGAGATCGGCAATGAAATCTCTCATTGCGCGATGTCCGTCGTCAGCGAGAACCGCTCTTGGTTGTTCTGGACCTTCGTTACCGGTGAGGTGAACTGGGCATTCTTGAACAGGCGCGACTTCTCGAGCAGCGGCACGAGATCGGCGGCCGACGCAGCGAAACCCTCGAGTTCGACCCGACCGTTGCGCATTCGGAAGGTGGTGAGGTACGCGTCCGCGGGAACGACCTTGGTCAGTTCCTGAAGGAACATCGAGTTCCGCAGACTTTCACCCTGCGTCAGAAGGTCGATATTCTGCCGTAGCCCCTCCGACTCGCCGACGTTCGCATGAACACGCCGGATCTGGGGCTCGAGTCGGGCGAGCTCTGCGTGCAGGTCGCCCAGGACCACATGGTCCTTCACCATCGCACTGGTCACCCAGACGAGAGTCACGACGACGAGGACGGCTGCGAGGAAGAACGTCACGACCGGCACGCCCTCCTCGACCGCGCGGCGCTCCTCGGCCGGGAGGAGGTTCAAGCTGGTCGAGCCCTCTCGAACCGCAGCGAGAGCCGCGCCGATGGCGGGGACGAGGCGGGGAGGCGCGGTGTCGAAGAAGTCGTCCGGCGCTACGAGCGCGCCTTTGGCGGTGCTCACAAGGTCGCGGCCTTTCGCCAGAATCTCCGCCGGAAGCAGGCCACCCCCCTCCCCCGGTTCGTCGTCGGTCGCGAAACCGTACACGCGAGTCTCGGTGTCCGTCCCGCCCATGGCCGCGACTTCTCTTGCGACGAGCCCCTCGACGGCCGCCTCAGAGGCGATCTCGGAGGGCTGGAGAACGTGACTGGCCGTGATCGCTCCGTTGGACATCTGGTCCAACTCGACGACTCCACCATCATCGACCAGCGTGACGACGGAATCGTCGATACCGCTCGGGCCGAAGCTCAGGAAGTCGTGTAGCGCGATCGGAGTCGAGACGAGGCTACGGACGCGGGCGCCGCCCTCTTCGAGGGCATCGAGGATTTCGGCGGCCGTCCTTCGTGGCATGCTCATCAGGAGCACTTCGATCTTGTCCCCGGCTTCGCGGACGAGATGATCGAAGTACACCTCGTCCCTCTCTAGCGGCAGCAGGCGGTCGATCTCGAACTCAATCACCTGCGCGAGATCGCCCTTTACCGCAGCCGGCAGGCTCATCCGCGAGATGATGGCCTGACTGCGCGGCACGCTCACGTAGACACGGTCGGTATCGAGCTTGGTGTCGGTAAGGAAAGAGCGAACGGCAGCGGTGAGAGCCGCGCGGCGGGCGGGGCCATCTTCCACAGTGGGCAGGGGCACGACTCGATGCTCGTGCAGAGTCACGGTTGCGAGCCTCTTCACGAGTCTTACGAAGGCCACGCTCCGCAGGCCGATCGAGATCCCGAGCCCATCGAGGAAGTCGAGGCGCGTGGCCCGGCGGAGCATCCGATTTGCCGGGCTGCTCACGCGGCCTCCTGGAACTCAAGCTGGCCGCGATCCACGTCGGCGAAGGGGAGTTGGTCGAACCAGCGCAGAATGTAGACGCCCTCGTTGGACTCGCCGAGATCGATCACGGCCGCGATGTGCGCGCCGACCCTGGAGCCCGGAACCTGCGCCTGCACCTCGACGAACAGGATGTTCGGAGGCTCGTCACTCAGAAGGTCTGCCAGACTCGGGTCCGGCAGCATCGGCTCGATCAGGCCGAACAGCGAGCCCGTGCCGGTGTTGCGAATCTCAAGGATCTGGCCGAGCTGCTCTTCGTCCAGCCCGAACAGTGCCTGCAGCACCTCGGGAGGCGACGAGCGTATGTTCAAGACGGGCCGCGGGTTGAAGACCGTGAAAATGTGCTTCAGCCCGATCGGGTAGTCCTCGGTCTCTCCGTGGTACAGATCCCAGGTGACGCCTCGGATGAGCAGCAGTTCCTCGAGCGAATCCATCTTGGCGTTCTTGGCCGCGTACGGCCGCGGCTGATCGAGGTAGTAGTCGGTCTCCGCGCCGTTCACGCGAACCTCGTCGTCTTCGTCGCGCCAGTCCAGGATTCCCGCGGCGATCTCATCGGCCTGTTCGGCATCCAGGCCGAGATGCCCGAGGATTTGACGAAGCAATCCATCGGTCACCAGATTGACCGGGATCTTGCCCGACTCGTCGCTAATCCTCACCCACACCGGCGCACCCCACAGCTCCTGACGGTGCCACTGCCCGTCCACTCGGATCAGGGGCTCCTCCTCCTGCTCCTCGAGTGGAATGTCGATCGAGGCTTCGTCCCGAGCGATCAACGCGCGATAAAACGTGCGATTGGCCGCTGCGGTAGCAAGATAGTAGCTCTGGGTCTCTCCTGCAAAGTTCATGGTCGCGGTCACGTCCTGCCGCATCGCTGCGGAGAACTCCGCCCCGACGGCGATCAGGACGATGAAGATCCACAGAACGATGAGGAGAGCAAAGCCGCGCTGGTCCCTCGGCGACTCCAGTGGCGACTCAGGGACCATCGTCTTCCTCCAGATCACCCCCAAAGCCGCCTTCGTCGTCGTCCAGCCCCACGTCCGAATCATAAGCCCCGAGCGCGTAGATCACCGTCATCACCGGGATCTCCTGCACCCAGTAAGAATCACCGAGCCCAACCCCGTCCAACGTCACGCGGATAGCTGCCGGAGGACTTTGCTCCTCCATCCCATCCCAGGCATCGAGCCACTCCGGATCGCTCCCGTCGAGACGGAGATACTGAAATCGTACCCCCTTCAGCCCCCCGAGCAAGATTGCCTCGGCCGACTCTTCGGGCGCCTCCTCGGAGACGGCGCCCTGCGAGAAGATCAGTCGCTCGGCCATTCCTAGTTGTTGGCCGTCCGAGGCGTAGGTGACCCACCCGAGCCCCTCCCCACCCCCAAGCTGCGGCGCGGCCGTGACGAAGCTGAAGGTCTGCTCGTCTCCGATGAAGTAGGAGTGGACCTCGTCGTCCGTCTCCGCCGGGTAATCGACCATCGAGCGCACCTGGCGGGTCAGCAGCGCGGTAGCCATCCGCAGGCGGGCGGACCGATCCGCGGCCTCCTCACCACGAGGAACCGCCGTCATGGCGGTCTGAAAGACGCTGTACGTCATCGTCATCATCACGACGAGGAGGCTCATCGCGATGAGCAGTTCGAGCAACGAGAAGCCGGCTTCCCCCCCGGTGCTGATTTTGGCTGCGGCGGTCCGCACTCATTCCCCGTAGTTCGGCTCGACACGCATTGTCGCCAGCTCGTATGTCTTGACGCCTCCGGGCTCGTCCCATTCAACGACGACGGTCACGACGGCCAAGCGAACGTCGGCACGGGGCTCCCCATCGAGCTCTTCCTCGATGCCGCCCTCGCGGATGTTGCGCTCCCAACGGAAGCCGTCGCCGATCTCCCCGCCGGAAACCGAGTGCGCGAGCTCGGGCGCCCACAGCGTCGAATCCATGAGCGCCTTCGCGTGCATTACGCCCTCGGTTCGCTTCGACGCGCCGCGCGCAAGCTGGAGCGCGCCCCCGAACACCTGAAGAGCGCTGGCGACGCCGAGCCCGAGCACGGCCATGCCGATCGCGATCTCGATGAGAGTGAAGCCGCGAGACTTCACGAGGCGGACTCGTCAAGAACTTCGACCGACCCGATCAGAGGATCGAGCCTGACGACGTAGCCGAGATTCTGCGGATTCTCCGCATCGTCGACCAGAACCGACACGCCGCTGTTGCTCCCATTTGGAAAGAAGCGCACCCGCGCCACGCCCATCGCATCGATCATCACGTCACCAAATTTCGCAAGACGTACGACGTCTCCGAGGCCAATGCTCCGCTCCGTCCCTTCGACCACGAGCTGGTTCTCCACCGGGTCGATGAGCAGGACCTGCACCTTGCCGCTCTGGATCGCCTCGCTCTGCATCGTCTTGAACGCGCCCGCGAGCGCACGCACACCGCTGCGGACCTCGCGCGTTCGCATCCCCGAGTTGATCGCGGGTGCGACGAGGGCGGCCCCCATCCCGACGATCACGAGCACGATGACGAGCTCGATCAGAGTGAACCCGGCGGCACCGCGCCGCCCGGTTCGATCGAGTCCGCCGTCAGCCGGAGATGACGATGTCGGCGCCGGTTTCTCCACCACCTGAACGACCATCGGAGCCGTGGCTGCCGATGTCGTACCCCGAGCCGCCCTCACCAGGGCTGCGATAGAAGTAGGAATTGCCCCAAGGATCGAACGGGAGCTCGTCGCGCAGATAGGGGCCGGACCAGCGCGCCGCCGTGCTGGGGCGACCGCGCAGGGCCTCGAGACCTTCCTGCGTCGACGGATAACGGCCCACGTCGAGCTGGAACATGTCCAGCGCGTTGCGCAGATTTTCGAGCTGCACGCGCGCCGTCTTGGGCTTGGCTTTCTCACTCTGCCCGATGAAATTCGGAGCGACCAACGTCGCCAGGAGACCGATGATGACGAGCACGACCAGCAGCTCGATCAGCGTGAACCCCGACTCCCGAGCGAGTAGCGCTCTTTTCCCTTCCGCATTCACTTCCATGAACTCCTTCGCGAACCTCGCACTCAGAACGGCATGTTGTTGACACTGGTGATCGCCGAGAACATCGATAGCACCACGAAGGCAACGACGACGCCGCCGACGAGGAGCATGATCGGCTCCAGCAGAGATGTGAGAGACTTAACGGTAGTACGCACTTCGCGGTCGAAATAGTCTGCCACCTGCACGAGCATGTCGTCGAGGCGACCAGTCTCCTCGCCAACGCTGATCATTTGCAGGGCAAGCGGCGGAAAAACGCCGGTGAGACTGAGCGGGCCGGAAACCCCGGACCCACCCCGGACCCCCACCTTTACTTCGTCGACGGCTTCCGCCAGCACGACGTTACCCGAAACATCGCGCACGATGTCGAGGGCCTGCAGCATCGGCACGCCGCTGCGCAGCAAGGTGCCGAGGGTACGCGAGAACCGTGCGACTGCAACCTTCCTGGTGAGGTCGCCGATCAGGACCACACTCAACTGAAAACGATCCCACTGGAGCCGACCCGCCGGCGTCCGCACCCAGTGCGTGAAGCCGACACCGATCGCGACCGTCAGGAGCAAGCCGATCCACCAATACGACCGCATCCCGTCGGACATGTTCATGAGCATGCGGGCGCTGAACGGCAGCGTCTGGCCGCCCTGCGTGAAGATCGTCTGGAACTTCGGCAGAACGTAGGTGAGCAGAATCGTGACGGAGCCGAACGAGGTGAGAAGCAGGATGCAGGGATAGACCAGCGCCGACCGCACTTCGTCACGGAGTTCCGTCGCGCTCTCCAGGTACTCCGTCAGCCGTTGCAGGACCGTGTCGAGCATGCCGCCGAGCTCGCCGGCCTTCACCATGTTGATGTACAACGGCTCGAAGACCTTCGGGTGTTCCGCCAGAGACTCCGCGAGGGACTTGCCCCGCTGAACCGACTGCAGGATGTCGACGACGACGATCTTCATCTCGGGGTTTTCTGCGAGTTCCGAGAGGATCGAGAGACTACGGTCGAGCGGCAGTCCTGCCCCGAGCAGGGTGCTCAGCTCGTGGGTCAGGATCAGGAGGTCCTTGTGCTTGACCTTCCGCTTGAAGCTGATCTCGGGCAGCGACAGGCTCGCCAGGCCGCTGCGCTCCGGACTCGGGGTGGCCACCTTGAGCGGAACCAGGCCCCGTTCCTGCAGGCGAGACACCGCCGCCGAAACTTCGGCCGCCTCGATCATGCCTTCGAGGACTTTCCCTTCGCCGTCGGCGGCGCGGTACTGAAACTGGGGCATCTCTACCTGTGTCCGTTCGGGCGGCGGCGGGCGAGCCTCGACTTGACCCTCATAGACGGCATCATCACCGCCCTATTCAGCCAAGACCACTCCCCCGCGGCCCCACCCCACTAGAACTAGCCGAATCGGCCCGACCTGGACAACCGGGGGCCGCGCCAAACCGTTCCGAGAATCGCCTCCCGGACCTCAAATCTCATCGATCGAGCGAGGCCAATCCGCCTTCAGGAGCCGGGACAGCGCCCGGTCCCGCAGGAGCTTCCCGCCCGTCTGGCAGGCCGCGCAGTAGATTCGTCTCATTGTCGGCGTACCCGATCCGCTGGACCAGATGGCCGCAATCCGGGCAAGGCTTGCCGTGCCCGCCATGGACGGCGAAATCGTCCCGCAAGGCCGTCACGTCACCCGCACCGGGGAATCGACCTTCGAATTTTTGCTCGAGTCGATCCACCCAGCGGCGGAGAACCTCCTGAACCGCCGCCTGCAGGCGGCCGACCTCCTCGTCGGCCAGCTTCTGAGAATACTGAATCGGTGACAGCCAAGCGGCGTGAAGAATCTCGTCCGAGTTAGCCGTTCCCGATGCCCCTGAACGTGTTGGGGTCGGTCAGCGCTCGCTTAAACGTGTGACTCTCAGCCCGCACAGCGCGCGCGGACTTTTTCTCGGACAGGCCCAATACCTCCAACCCGCCCGGATCGTGCTCCGAGAGCCCGGGTTCGCTCCGGGCTTCGCCCACCGGAAACGACCAGCCACCATGAGGTGGATCACGACGAAGAGGTCCCGCTCCAACTCGAGCGTGAGCGGCTCCCCGCGGAGCTTTTTCCGGAGCTTCGAACGATACAGCTCGAGGTCGGGGACCTCCGGCATGATGTCACGGTAGTCCGGCGAGGTAGTCGCGACGATGCGACCACCTCCGCCGCAGTTCCTTCTCGAGCAACCGGTCCGTAGGCGCGTCGTCCCGTTCACCACCACGAAGGCCCAGCGGCGGGCAGAGGGCGAGACCGAAACCGAGTTCGCGAATCCGGAAGCTCAACTCGACGGCGGAGAGACCGCCGGGCTCCAGGCTTTCGTCAAACCCACCCACACGCCGCAGAACCGCCCGCGGAGCGACGAGGCCGAGTCCGTCGAGTGCCGCGACGCGAAGCGCCTCAGCCCCGAGCCTGGACTTCACCTCGCCGAGGGCTCCGGGGGGAAGCAGCGGACGAAGTCCCACGGCACCGGTCTCGCGCTGCGTCGCCAGGGCTTCGAGCGCGGGCGTGAGCCAACCCGCACCGTCGGGGCGCTGGCTCGCGTGTGCCAGTGCGACGATCTCGCTCCGCGTAGCCGAAAGACCGAGGTTCCACGCAGCGACGCGGCCGTCACGGGCGCTGCGGTAGAGGGTGACCCGACCCTCCTCTTCCAATTCATCCAGGGCGTCGGACGCAGGATCCCGCGCTGCGGCGATCACTGCCAGGCGGTACGCGCCATCGGAGCGCGCGGCTTCGAACGCGTTGACCGCTTCGATCGTCGCGACCGGATCCGGTCCGGTCGCGAGCAACACCGACACCGACGGCCGAGGGGCAAGTGCAGCCAGACTATCCGCTGCAGCCGCCCACGCGGCCGGATCGCCGGCATCGGGCACCATGTGCACGAGGCGACGCCCGCCGGCTTGCACGGACACATGCCGCATCGTTCGCGCATCCGAGCCGACGAGATCTTCGACGGTATCGATGAGAGCTCGCTCGGTCTGCGCATCGTAGGAGAGAGGGCCGGGTAGATCGCCCGTGGGTGCCGGCGCGTCGTACGCGACGCGCGCACCGTACTCCGCCAGGTCCCGCGCGAGGGCGATTGTCTCTGCGTCCGCGACTCCGACGAGGACCCGAAGCCGGTTCGTGCGGCCCATGTAGTCCTCGCGCAACGCGGACAGGTCCCAGGAAGAAAGTACGCGGAGCCCCTCTGCCGCGGGCGGCGCGCCGCCGTCCGCTTCGCGCGACACGTAGGTCGTCGCGCGCCCGCTTGCAGCCAGGGCCGACGCCAGGTGCGCGGCGCGCTCGCCACCGTTCCCGACCACCAACCACTCCTCCGTGCGCGCTCCCGCCGCGACGGCTGCGGCCGGCGGCGACTTCCGGTCGATGACACGAGAGGAAGAAGACCGGCGGAACACGCGCGCCAGAAGTGAAGGTCGTCTCGTCATTCCCACCCCCTCGTGCCGGCAGGGAGCCCACCCCAGTCGCCGGGCCGCGCGAGCTCCGGCGCCTCTTGGAGCAACGAGGTCAGTTCCGGATGAGACCCTACAGACTCACCGGCAGTTCGTGCCGAGACGAGCGACGCGCGGGCGAATGGGCGCGCTTCGCGCAGTCCCGAGGCGACGAGCGCCGCGGCCAGCGCGACCCTGCTCTGGAATCGATCGGTCCACCACTGCATTCCACGACGAACCAGAGCCCCGACGAGTGCATAGGCGCGCTCGGCTTCCGTCGCTTCGGTGGCCTGCGCGCTCTGATTGCCGCCGTGCCAACGGACGCGCACCCTCCGTTCGGGGACGAGACGGCCGGTCCCCGCTTGAAGGAGCCGGAACCAGAGATCGTAGTCCTGCGCGACGCGCAACGACGGATCGAAGCCTCCGACGCGCACTGCCAGCTCGCGATCGAACAGCGCCCCGGGGGCGCACAGCGGGTTTCGCGGCACCATCGCGCGCAGGATCTCCGCGGAATCGCTCGCGGGCAGATCGAACCACGCCTGGGGCCCCGGTTCGCCGAGAGGCTGGTCCGCGGCGTCGACCACGGTCGGCAAGCAGAACACGACGGCACTCCCGGAGGCGTCGGCCTGTTGCACCTGCGCCGCCAGCGCACCCGGTTCGAGCAGATCGTCTGATGGCAACATCTTCACCCAGCGCCCGCGCGCCAGCTCGAGGCCCCGATTCAGCGTCCGCGACAGGCCGCAGTTCTCCTGACGCACGACCACCAACCGAGAATCCTCGATCTCTTCGAGCCGAGCGACGCTGCTGTCGTTCGAGCCGTCGTCGATCGCAATCACCTCGAAGGCGGCAGCGGTCTGCTCAAGAACGCTTCGCACCGCGGACGCCACGAAGACCTCGTGGTCGTAGCTCGGTACGATGACGCTCACCTGGATGTCTTCGCTCATGACTTGGAACCGGTCGAGTCCGGCATCCTATGCATCGAGAGCCGGTCCGGCACCCCGGGCGGGAGCCATTTTGTATGCGATCCCAACCAGCGGCCGGTGAAGGCGCCGAGATGGTAGAGCGTCGCCGGCACCCCCCAACGCAATGCCACCGCCGCCGCGGAGCGGCCGGTGTGGTCGGACCAGAAACGCAGATCGTTGCGAGCTTCTCGAGCAGAAGCACGCCAGCCCTGCATCAAGGTGAATCCATCGGCCTGCCCGAGTTCTTCTGCCATCGCACGCCAGTGGTCGAAGTTCCGCCTCAGATTGACCCAGGCGGAGTACGAATGCGAGTGCCGGAGGATCGAGTCCCGCACCAAGACCGTGCGCCAACCCGCCTCCAGGGCGTCGCGTGCCCAGGCTCGATCCTCGGCGAACGACACGTCGGGAAACGGTCGATGGAGTAGATCCTCTCGACGGTACGCCGCTCCGTTGTTGGACAGCGAGCACTGGCCGTCCGGGTTTGCCGCGTAGTCCGGATTGCCACGCGCCGATTGAATCGCGGAAACGCCCGGACGAAACGGCGGATGCTCGGTCAACATTCGCCATTCCATCGGATGACACTCGGGCCGCGGGACATGGCGACTCCACGTCGCGGCACACAGGGGATCTTCCTCGAGCGGCCCGATGAGCCGGCCGAGCCAGTGCTCGTCGGCAGGAGCTGCATCCTGCGTGAGGAACGCGACCACGTCTCCCTTCGCCTCACGTGCAGCCAGGTTCCTCGTACGCCCGTGGCCAAACTCATCAGGAGAGATCTGCACGACATGTGCGCCGTGCCTCGAGAGGACGCCCAGGGTCTCGTCGGTCGAGCCGGAATCCACAGCCAGGATTTCAACCAGTTCAAAGGGGCCCTTCTGCGCACGAACGGCACGGAGGGACTCCTCGATGCACGACCCGCCGTTTTTCGTGACGTACGCGACCGTCACCCGAGTCGGCGCGAGTGGCGCCGTTCGCCCTCGGCTCGAGATCACCTGCGCGAACGCGCCCTCGAGGATCGTGGCGGCCTCCGCCACAGTGGGCACACCCGTCACAGGCGACGACAAGGCCGCCCGCAGCTCGGGATCCGCTCGCAAGCGCGCGAGCGCCGACACGAGTGCCGCGACGGAGCCCGGTTCGACGAGCAGTGCGTCCTCGCCGTCGCGCAACCAGTCTGCCGGACCACCGGTCTTCGGCGCCACGACCGCAAGCCCTGCCACGCGCGCCTCTCGAACGACGCGCGACCACGATTCGTCGCACCGCGAAGGGAGCACCAGGACGTCGGCTCGGCCCAACACGCCTGCCAGCTCCGAGGGTGGGAACGCCCCGCGCCAATGCACCGCCCGATTGGCGGTCCGGTCTCGAAGCTTTTGCGCCCACGTGTCCCCCACGGTCACGTCCTCGCCGTGCACCGTGAGCTCGAAGTCGGCTTCCGACAGACGGTCGAACGCGTCGATCAATACGTCGAGTCCCTTGTGCGGCATCAACGTGCCCGCGAAGAGCAATCGAAGCGGTGTCCCGTCGTCACGCCGTTCGCGCGGCTCGACGGGCGGCCTCTGGGAAATACCCGGCTCGACGATCTCGATCCGGCCGCGAAGGAACGGAAACTCCTCTTCGTACCGAGCGCGAAGCGAGGGCGACGGCGCCGTGATTTTCTCCACGCGATCGAGCCGTCTCGCCATGGCATCGAACCGCTGTCGCACCAGATCGCCCACACCGTGCTCCGCGAGACAGCCGACACAGCGGAGGCCGGCGTCCGGGCCAGGACAACGTTCGCCCTGCGCGTCGATCAAGAAGAGGCGGTGACAGAGAAAGTACGCGTCATGCAGAGAGAGAACGACCGGGATCCCAGCCTCGCGGGCCACATCGAGCAGCCGCGTCGAGAGCGAGACGAGGTGCTGAACATGCAAGACGTCGGGACGGACGTCCTCGAGGAAACGGCGAAACGAGCGGTCGAGGAAGTCGCCTTCATAGTACTCGGAGAATGAGCTCCGCGCCCCGTCCCGCACGACGACGCGGCGCACGCTCACACCGCCGACCGTCTCGTCCCGGGTCGCGCCCTCTTCCCCGTCGCCGATCGGATCCCGACAGAACACGAAGAGCGAATGGCGACGTGCCGCGAGCGCCTCGGCTTGCTCGGAGGCTACACGTTCGACGCCGCCGCAACCTGCGGGCGGGTAGCCGTGCACCGCGACCGCGATCCGCACGCCACTGGGCCTATGGAAAAACAGGCGCGTGCACAATCGCCTCGAGCTCATCGACGAGCCCGGAGAACGAAGCGGCGCCGTGCGCCCGGCCGATGGCCTCGGCCGAGAAGCACTGCCCGTTCCGCACGTCCTCGAGAGCCGCCGCCAGGGCGTCCACGTCGCCCGGCGCGACCAGGCGCCCGGTTTCGCCTTCCACGACGGCTTCGGCGAGCCCCCCGACGCGCGTGGTCACCACGGGCCGACCATAGGCGTACGCGAGCGGGACAACTGCCGATTGCGTGCCCGAAACATAGGGCAGGACCGCGATCGTGGCCGCGCCGAAGTACTCGTCGACCTCGGCGGCCGCAACGAATCGATCGTCGATCCGCACGCGATCTCCGAGACCGGCCTTGGAGATCAGCGCGTCGCTCGGCCCGCGATCGACGTACCACTCCCCGGCGAGGACCGCGCGCCACGGCGGCCCGTCCGCGGGAAGCCGCGCCAGCGCCTCCAACAGAACCTCGACGCCCTTGTACCGCCGAACGTGGCCGAAAAAGAGGAACACGATCTCACCTTGCGAGAATCCCAACCGCGCGCGCGCCTCGGAGGCATCGACGCGCGAAACCTCGCTCGGCGTCGGCATCGGGACACGCCGCACCCCCGCCCGAACCCCCAGTGCCCGGAGCGCCTCTGCCTCTGCCTCGGCGTGCACGAGGCAGAGATCACCGTCGTGTAGCCCGAACCGAAGCAGCGGCCCCCAGGGCACACCATCTTCGTGGGGCCGGGCGTTGTGCACCATCCACGCGACCCGCGCCCGGCCGCGGAGCCGACGAGCGATCACCGCAAGGGGCGGCGCGAAGAACGGGTGCCAACGTTGCAGCAGGACGAGGTCCGGCTCGAACGCGGCGGCCTCTGCAGCGGCGCGATACCAGGTCCACGGCGCCAACGAGTCGATCGGCGACGACACGCCGTGCGACGTTTCCGGCGGAGCGGCGCCGGGATCGAGCTGCGTGCGACCCGGAAAGAGTATGTCCGGATACTGTCGTCGGTAGGACAGCACGCGCACATCGTGATTGCGCGAGCGCGCCTCCCGGAGGATCCCCGTCGTGTGTTGCGCGATCCCTCCGCGAAGCGGGTGAACCGGGCCGACGATCGCGATGCGACTCATGTCGTCTGCGCCGGGACCCGACGTGCGACGGCCACGACGGTGCCCAGCAGCAGCCCCGTCACGATGCCGTCGACCGCGTCGCGCAAGAAGTAGTGCACGAAGTCGTGGGCGAAGAGCCCCGCAACCGCGAACGCCGCACCGACGCCGACGCCGTACCACTCCGCCGGGACGGCACTGAGGCGCCGCACACCGGACCACAGCGGCACGAAGAAGAAGACGAGGAGGAAGCCCACTCCGATGACGCCCAACTCGGTGGCGACATGGAGCGGCAACGAATGGGCATGGCCGCGGAACCAATACCGGCTGACATCGAGAGAAGCCTGCCCTACCAGGAGCGACCAGTTTCCGGCACCGAAGCCGAGCCACGGTCGTTCGGCAATCCGGTCGGCTGCGAAGCCGAAGACCTCCGCGCGGGGGCCCAACCCGCCGTGGAGTTCAAACGCCGCCACGGCCACTCCGACCGACAAACCAAGGGCGAGAACGATGCCGGCCGTCGTCTTGCGCCGAGCCCCCGCACTCATGTGGCGACCCGCGAGCATCCAGGCGCCCACGAGCGCGAGCCCACCCACCAGGGTCGCAAAGCTCCCCATCGAGCCGGTCCCCCAGACACCGGCAGCCGCGACGACGACGCCGGCGAGGCAGAACCACGGGAGGACGCCACCCAGCCCGGCGCCCCCGAGGAACAACCCGATCTGCTCGACGTACTCGCCCAGCCGGTTCGGATGCCAGAACAGGGCACGGCCCCGGACTTCGCCGGTCGCACGACGAACGATGACCCGGTAGTTCAGCTCGTGGGTATCCCCGAGCGGGTGGACGAGTTGGAAGCGCTCCGCCGCCCCCCAGGCAGCGTGCGGGATCATCGAGACCAGGGCGCCTCCGACGAGCAGGCGGGGATCGCGTGTCGAGTCCGCGGCAGCGAGCCACGCAGCGAGCACCACAATCAGCCACTTTGCGAGGAGCCCCCCGACGAACGCCGGCTGCTGCGCCCACAACGCCGAGAGGAGAATCCAAGCAGGAAGGCCCGCGGTCGCCAGAGCGAACACGGCCTCGCCACGCAGGACCCGAAGGATCGCGTCCGCCCGCCCCAGCACGGCACCGCAAAGGACGAGCGTCGCGAGATGTACCGCGGGGAAGAACTCGATGCGCAGCGGCGCCAGGGCCAGGACCGCAAGCAACGCCCAGGTCGAAGCCCACCGGCCCAGAACGATCCCGAGAACGACGACGGCGGCACCGCCGCCGAAGAGAATGGCCTGGTCCGCGGTCATCCGTCCGCGGAGAACGGTTCCCACGGCTCGCCGCGCAGGATCGACACGATCCGCTCCGAGGCACGGCCGTCTCCGTACGGGTTCACCGCGCGCGCCATCTTCGCGTGCGCGTCGTCATCCTCGAGGAGCCGATCGGCCGCCGTGACGATCGCCTCTTCGTCGGTGCCCACCAACTGCACGGCGCCCGCCGCGACGGCTTCCGGACGTTCGGTGATCTTGCGCAAGACGATCGCGGGAATACCGAGCGACGGTGCCTCTTCCTGCACGCCGCCCGAATCGCTCAGGATGAGATGGGCGCTCGACATCAACTCGACGAACTCCGGATACTCGAGCGGTTCGATCAGGTGGACCCGAGGAACGTCGCCGAGCACGTCCCGCATGACGCTCTGGACGTTCGGATTCGGGTGCACGGGGTACACGATGCACAGGTCGTCGTGCTTGCGCGCGATACGAGCGATCGCGCGCGCGATCCCGCGCATGCCTTCGCCGAAGCTCTCGCGCCGGTGCGCCGTGACGACGACGCGCCGCTGCCCCGGTTCGCAACCGGTGAACCCGGCGGCGCCCGCACTGCCGCTCGCCTTCGCCTGAATCTCGCGCAACGCATCCACGACGGTGTTGCCCGTGAGATGGAGTGTCTCTTCACTGAAGCCTTCGCGGAGCAGGTTCTCGCGCGAAGCTTCGGTCGGAACGAAGTGCGCGCCACTCACGCGGTCCGCGATGATCCGATTCAATTCCTCGGGAAACGGATGGGCCAGGTCGTGCGTGCGAAGCCCCGCCTCGATGTGCGCCACAGGCACCTGTCGGTAGAACGCCGCCAGAGAAGCGACCATCGCGGTCGTCGTATCCCCTTGGACGAGGAGCCAGTCGGGCCTCACCTCGTCCAGGACCGTGTCGAGCGCCGTGAGGGCTCGCGCCGTGAGCCCCGCCAAGGTCTGGTCGGGGCGCATCAGGTCCAGGTCGTGGTCGGGCGTGATCTCGAAGCGACGCAGGACCTGGTCGAGCATGTGGCGATGCTGCGCCGTGGCGCAGACCTCGACCGAGCAACCGCGCCGGCGTGCCTCACCGACGACCGGCGCCATCTTGATCGCCTCGGGGCGAGTGCCGACGACCGCAAGAAGCCTCATCACTTCTCGTCGGGATGCCACTCTGTGGCCAAGCGCACAAGGCCCGCGTCGGCATCGTCTCCGGCAACCGCGAAATCGACCTCCACGGTGTCGTACAAACGAGTGGCGGTCTCATCGAGGGCGTGCGCGCGAAGCCGGTAGTTGCCTGCCGTGAGCGGGAGCCGGTCGAAGCGGATCCTGTATCGGAAACGGCCGTCACCAAGATTTTCGGGGACGGCGTCGCCCATGTCGCTCGACACGCCGAAGATGGGCGTGAGATCTTCTCGGGTGATCCCGACATGCAATTGCGGAACGCCACCCGGAGCCAGTATCTCGACGTCGACGTCGACCGTCGCATCGACGGGCAGCAGCCGCAATTCACGTCCTTTCTCGTCACGGATCCGAAGATCGACAACCTCGAAGGGTAAGCCCGCGGGCTGGCCGACCGCATGCTTCGTACCCGAGTCCCCCCCGCCCTCTTCTCCGCCCGCGACGGCAGCACCGACGGCTTCTCGGTAGTGACGTATCACCTCGCGGGAGTCTCCGATCTCCGCGACCCGCCCCCGGTCGAGCCAGAGAGTCCGCCCACAGAGACGTTGCACCTGGCCGAGATCGTGCGCGCACAGCACGAGACTCCCGCCCCGACCGAGGAAGGCCTCGAACCATTGACTGCACTTGCGCTGGAAGGCCTCGTCCCCAACCACGAGGACCTCGTCGGTGATCAGGACCTCCGGGTCGAGCAGGGTGATCGTTGCGAACGCCAGTCGAAGTCGCATGCCGTCGGAGTAGGTCCGGATCGGGCGGTCGAAGAACTCTCCGATCTCGGCGAAAGCCTCGACCTCTGCGATGCGCGCCCGAGCCTCCGTTCGCGACATGCCCGCCTGCAGCACCAGAAGGGTCTCCGCATTCTGGCGACCCGTCTCGAGTGCGTTGAAGCCAACGCCGAGGTCGAGCAGGCATGCGAGCCTGGCATGGACCTCGACGTGCCCAGTCGTCGGCCGCGCGGTGCCCGCGAGCAAGCGCAGCAAGCTCGACTTGCCGGCCCCGTTGCTTCCCACCACGCCGAGAGAGGCGCCCTGATCGAGAGAGAAGGAGACGTCTCGCACGGCCCAAAAAGAGTTCGGGCGATCTTCGGTCGCTCCCCCGCCGCGAAGTTGGGCGAGGAGCCGCCGAATCCGCGAAGGACCGAGCTCGTACCGCTTGCCGAGGTCCCGGGCCGCGAGGACGACAGGGGCTCGCCCCCCATCAACGGTTCGGCTCAGGGCTCTGGATTCCTGCCCCAGGTCTGCTCCCACCCTTGCGGGACCGGAACGGCCCGCAACGCGGCGATGAAGGCGTCGATGTTCATCGATGCGTCCAACTCCTCGGCAAGTTCGTCGACACGGCGGTGCTTGATGTCCCCCGCGAACTGCCTGGCAAGAGAGGCTTCGAGCGCGGGACGACATTGCTCGAACGATACGACCGCCGACTCACGACGGTCGAGCATTGCGTACACCACCTTCCCCTGCGGCGTATCGACCAGACCCGTTTGCTCTCCCGCTTTCAGCGCCGTGATCTCCTGTACCCCGGCGGCGCCTCCGAGATCGGCCTCTGTCATCCAACCGATCTCACCGTTGGGCAACTTGCTCTTCAGGTCGGACAGCTCCTCCGCGACCTCGCCCAGTGGGTCCCCCGCCGCCAACCGTTGCGCGATCTGATCCATGCGTCCGAGTGCGGCGGCGCGCTCGGCGTCGCCCGCCTTCGCGCCGATCACGACACCCACACGAGCGAGACGGAATGCCGCAGGCGCCGTGCAGAGTTTTTCCTTGGCGAGCGCGTAAAGCTGCTGGAGTTCCTCTTCGCTGGTCGCGTACTCCCGCGTTTCGAGGTCTTTTTGGTACTCGAGGCTGACGAATCGGCGCGCAACTGCTTTCGAGGCGGCCTGCAAACCGGGCCGACGCCGGTAGAGCCCGTTGCGGGACGCATCGGTCGCGAAGAGCAGGCCGGCGTACCACTTCACGGCAAAGATCCGCGCGGCGTTGTCGTCGGAATGGAGCGAAGCAAGTTGGGGGGGCGGCAGGAAGGAAAATTCGCGAGCGAGCGCCGGCCCAGTGTATTTGATCTCTCCAACCTGAACGACCGGGGACTCGTTCTTACCTTCCGCTGTGTCCTCTGCCCACGCCAGGAGGCTTGAGAACGAAACTAAGAAAACGACAAATTGAACGACGATTCTCATTGCGCGCTTCACCTGATCCCCCGTTTCCGCCGCGCCAAGCGGCACGACGATGAGGCTCGCATACCGTTTCCTCCACAGGAACGCCAGAACATGCAGCAAACGCCAATATTTCATCGCACGACCGGCACTGCAGTGACGATCGTGGCCCCGAAAAAGCCCGCCCTATGACGCTCTGGACGCGGTATGACTCTTGCGGGGGAAGCTCTCCGGGTGCCCCGTGTCGGTTGACGGCCCGCCCATCGCATCATAGAAATATAGTGAACGATCGTGGGGGGGCGGTCGCAGGCTCAGCGCGTGAGCTGCGCCTGCTTACGGAGGAGGTGGATTCATGAGAGAGACACCAATGAAGATGTTGATCGCGAGCGCGGTCGTCGCGACGCTGGCGATTCCCGCCTTGAGCGGGGCAATCGTGCTCAACGGGGTGAGTTGCGAGGACTTCACGATCACGGGCACGACGACCAACGGACAGCTGCCAAGCAACGGCCTGAACCTCGAAATTCATGACTGCGGCCCCGAAGGGGTCTCGCCGTTTGCCGGAGGTAACAATAGCTCCTGCGGCAATGGCGCAATCGACGGAGTCGAGCAGTGCGACGGCGCTCAGTTGAACGGACAGAGCTGCCAAAACCGCGGCTTCGACGGAGGCACGCTCCGCTGCAACAACGTCTGTTCATTCGACGAAGGCGGTTGCACCTCGTCCCCACCCCCAACTGGAAATGGAAACTGCCCTGACGGTTACCTGACGGAGTCGGTCTTCACTGGCCAAAACACCGTCGGCCTGAAGAACGTTTCGATTCCTCCCGGAACGACCAAGCGCTACTGCCTCGATGTGGGCGAGCCTCTCGTAGGGTCATCTGTGGACATCAGCCGCATCATCGTGAGCTGGGGCGATGCGACAGATTACGTTTGCGGTGCCGTAGAAGTGAAGATGTCGCAGTTGTTCGGAAGCTACCAATCCACGAAGGCCTCGACCGGGACGAGTGGCAGCGTGCGCTTCACTTCCGGACGCAGGTGCTCGGGTTGCGTCGACCGCGGAGTCTACCAAATCACAATCGAAGGAAAAAAGCTGTACAATCCTCAGGATCCGAACTGCAAACTGTTCCACATCACTGCAGGTATAAGCTGAAGAGTGGTTACATGCTACTCGCCGAGAAGGGGGGCGTCGCAAACCGCGGCGCCCCCTTTTTTGCGGGAGATGCTCTTCTTGCGGGGCGGTCCCACTCACCAGTACTCGTCAAGGAGTCGTTCGAGGCGAGAGAACAAGATGCGGGCTAGGAGGAGGCTGCCCGCGACAGCCACAACGAGCGCACCGAGCGCCGTCCCGGAGGGCCACGGGGACCCCAGAACCACGGTGCGATAGAGGCCCAGCAGTCCCGTGAGGGGGTTCAACGACGCGACACCACGCACGCCTTCGGGAAGCCAGTCGCTCGCGTAGAGCACCGGCGAGACGAAGAAACCGATCGTCAGGACCGCCGCGACCACATGAAGCGTGTCGCGCACGACGAGATACAGCGGCGCCAGAACGAGGGCCAGCCCGGTCGTGAGCAGCCAACCGACGACGACCACGACGGGCAGCCCCAGCCACGATAGACGCGGCGGCGCGAGGCCGATCGCGCCAAAGATGGCCAGGAAGAGCAGAAAGCCCACGAGTTGCAGGAAGATCGAAGCGGTCACTGCGGCAACGACGACCGCCGATGGTGGGATCGGCACCTTGCGAAGTAAATGCCCCTGGTCCACGAGGGCACTCAGGCCCCGCATGACGCCCTCGTTGAAACCCCACCACGGCCATAACCCGCAGAAAAGCGAAGCGATGAACGGCACCTCGCCGTCACCGGCCACCGGCGCCGCGTAGAGGTAACCAAAGATGAGCGTGTACGACGCCAGCTGAATCGCCGGATTCAGCAACGACCACACCAGGCCAAACCGAGCCCCGACGAAGCGGGACCGAATGTCACGGCGTACGAGTTCGAGAAGCAGGGCTCGATTCTCCACCAGCGACTTCAGGACCCCCACAAAGCCTCCGGCGCTGCCTTTGATGAAGTACGGTGCCAGCGATGGCGAAGAAGGACGGAGCCGATCTCTCGCCGGGCGCCGACGCATTCGACCCATAGAGTCTCCTGTGCCGCCGACGTGCTCGGGTCCGACAAGCGCAGCCGATAGCGACCCGGCAGGATGCTCCCTGCCGGGATCGTCAAGACCCCGCCCCTCCACCCATCGACGGGAATCCGGGCGACCACTGCGCCGTCGGGCCGATCGATCTCGACCTCACGCACCGCGGCGCTCTTTTCGGCCGCAAACGGCACCGAAATCTCCCAGGGATCCTCGAAGCGCATGCGCACGTGTCCCCCGGTCGTGACCGAGGCTCCAGAAAGAACGGCCAGAGCCCGCCCCCCAGCGGGGATCGAACTCTGTTCGGCCCGCACCGCCGACCTCCGAGGTTCGCTCCAACCCCCGGCGAGCGAATCCCGGTAGGCCTTGGCCACCTCGCCCGCGGGCCCGACAGCGCGCTCGCGCCCGCGCTCGAGCCACAGAGCCGTCCCGCAAAGCTTTTCGGCGAGGTACAGATTGTGGGTCGCGAGCACCAGCGTCCCGCCCCCCTCTACGAAATCGACCATATGGCGAGAGCACTTCCTCTGAAACGACTCGTCGCCAACCGCCAGGACCTCGTCCGTAATCAGAACCTCGGGTTGGGTCGCGATCGCGATCGCGTAGGCGAGGCGCAAACGCATCCCCTGGGAATAGACTCTCACGGTCTCCAGCAGAAACGAGCCCAGGTCGGCAAAGCCGGCCACGAACTGTTCGGCCGTCGCGAGGTCGCGACCTCCGAGGCCGAGTAATCGGAGCGACGCCCGAACATTCTCCGCGCCGGTCATCTCATCAACCAGGCCCGAGCCCAGATCCAGCAACAGGCCACGCGCCCGCAAATCCGCAGCGACCCGCGTGTCGGCAGGGCCGTGCCTGCGAGCAAGCGCAGCAAGGTACTCTTACCGGCGCCATTACGGCCAAGCACCGCTAGAGCCGCCCCTACCGGCAAGGAGAACGTGACTCCGGCGAGGGCCGGATCCTGAGCGCGCACCGCTCTGGGCGAGAGCAGCGCACCAAGGCCCGCCCCATAGGCCTTCTCCAAGTCGACCGCCTCGATCGCGACGGACGACGCTGGTGACGGGACGTTGGTGGGGGCCTCGTTCATTGGGCAAGAAAAAGGGGAGGCCCGCGTGAGCGAGCCTCCCCTTTTACCGGTTCCTAGCTGAAGTGAATCAGCTCTCGCCGGGACGGAGCAGAGTCTGCTCGTACAGAGGCGGTACGGTGTTGCCGTAAACGCCGCCGACGCTCCCG
>JAQWRY010000044.1 GCA_029243485.1 Candidatus Binatia bacterium
TTGATTCAACGCCCTGGTCGCGCATCATGCTGAGAACCGCCTCGACAGCCCATGAGGCAGAAAGAGGCGCACGCATACGTCCGGTAAGGCGCCGTTAGGTCGGATTGGAGCCAAAAAGGGGCTTCATATCGGCTATTCGCGGTTACGGCGAAATTGGCGTTGCCCCGCGGGACCGCGTATGCGGTAATGATGGCCGCTCTATTTCGCTCACCGCCTTGTCTGCACCTCCTGAGGTTTTCAAAAGTGTCACACAGGTGTCGCTCTTCCTGAGCGAAGTCTCCACAGGAGTTGCTGGTATCGAACAAAGGGGCACCCTATGCCTCAGAAGTCCCTCCTCCGTTTTTTCGCTCTCTCCGCATTTTCCTCCCTCGCGATCCTGTTGTGTCTGAGCGTGTGGCCCGGTCGGGCGCTTTCGGCAGCGCGAACCGCGTGGCGTCCCGCGCCGCGACGACCGGGGACGGTTGGCGCATCCGCCATGGCGTTGGCCACGCTCTTTGTGCTGGCTCTGCTCCTGGTGATGCCGTCGGTCGCGTTGGCAAAGAATTGTTGGATGGCGGGCTTTTGTCATGAATCCTCGACGAGTGCCGGATCGCATGCCAAATTCGGTCCGGCTACGGAGGCGGAGTGTGGCGAAACCATCTTGCCAAACGGGGGCAACCAGTCGAACCCATACGCAGACGGCCGCAACTACTTCAATGACCATTACTGGAGTGGCTCCGGGTCATCGACTTGGGTTAATCCTTGGAGCCATTGTACTCATGACGAAAATGGAGATCCAGGGACGTCATTTACTTTGGATTGTTGGGCGTCGGGCTTTTGTTATCAATCGAACCAATCCGAAAACACGACGCGACCGGATGCCGCTTTCGGTCCGGCTACGCAGGCGCGCTGTGATGCGGCAGGCCTCCAGAGAGCATGGGGAGAAGGCGTCGACTACGCCAGCAACCGTTACTGGAGTGCCTGGCAGACCCAGGAGTGGGTTAATCCTTGGAGCATTTGTAATGAAAATGTCTGCGGCGACGGGGTAGCCGTCCTGGGACGCGAAGCATGCGACGATGGCGACACCGACAACGGCGACGGCTGTTCGTCGACGTGTACCGTCGAGAGCGGATGGGACTGCTCGTCGGGAACCTGTGTCGATATCAACGAGTGCGCCACCAACGCCGACAACTGCGACACCAACGCCACCTGCTCCAACACCACCGGCAACTTCGACTGCGATTGCAATGCGGGCTACACGGGAGACGGGCAAACTTGCGAGACGGAGTGCGGCGACGGAATCCCGGTGGGAGCCGAAGAGTGCGATGACGGCAACACCAACGATGGCGATTGCTGTTCGTCGACCTGCAACTTCGAGGCAGCGGGTGATTCCTGCGACGACCAGGATGGCAACGGGTGCACCGAAGGGCAATGCGGTGGCTTGGGCGACTGCGTGGCCCACCCCGTGAGTGATGGCGACCCCTGCACCCAGGACGGCGCCTTCTGCAATGGCGCCGAGTCCTGCCAGGCGGGCGCCTGCGCGGGGGCGGGCGATCCCTGCATGGGCGGCGGCGAATGCGCCGACCAATGCGATGAAGTGAACGATACCTGCAATCGACCGGCAGGCGATCCCTGCACCGAAGACGGCGAAGCCTGCACCCTCGATCAGTGCGACGGCGCCGGGGCCTGCGCACACCCAGCGGGTAATGGCGGGGAACTATGCCGGAGCGAGGGCGGTCCGATCTGCGACCCCGCCGAGTACTGTGATGGCGTGAATCCAACCTGCCCGACCGACTTCGTCGAACCCAATACGACAGAGTGCAAGGCGGGAGCCGAGGACACGTGTGACCCGGCCGAATATTGTACCGGTGTCGCGGGTGAAGCCTGCCCCGCCGACGAGTGGGCCGACGACGGCACGTCCTGTGATGATGGAGACGCTACGACCTCCAACGACGAATGCGTACTGGGCATGTGCGTATGCCCGGGATCCCCCGACGATGACGTCGATGACGATGGCATGCCAGACCTCTGCGACCCCGACGACGGCTCGATCGTCGTGAACCAGGCCACCGCGTGGCCACGGCGCAGCAAGAAAGCTCGCTTTATCGCCAAGATGAGCATGACCACCGATGCAGACACCGCACTCGATTTGTCGGGTGGCATCAGCGTCGCCTTCAGCGACGCGGCCAGCATGCTCGAGCAGGTCGACTTTGCGGCCGAGGATTGCATCACCAAGGCCCGGGGTCGGAAGGTTCAATGCCGCCTGGCCGACAAGACGGCGAAACTGTTGATCTCGCAGGACAAGAAGGACACCAGCAAGTACTCGATGAAGCTCGTCGTGACCAAGCGAGGCTTCGAATCCCCGGTCGTCGGGCCAATCGGGGTTCGCGTTACCGCGGGCGATCTCGATCGCACGGGCCAGAACGCCAACTGCACGCAGCGCAACGCCAAGACGGCCTGCAGGTGAGCTCGGCGCAGCGCTCGAGGGCAGAGACACTCCGGAAAACAGACAATCTGATATCCTAAAAACACTTGGGCTAAAGTGCCGCCCTCGCCCGTTTTGATCAAGGCGCGGGTGTCGGAGAGGTCGTCGCGGAGTCAGGCCGAAGCCATCGACATGTCGGTCGGACATTTTTCGAGGCCGTGGGTCTTGCGCCGAAGGTCTATTGTCGGCTAGCCGCGGCACGACCTCGAATATCGGCATCTACATGACGACTTTCTTCTGGGGCCTTCGGACCGAAGACTTGCGGTGGTTCGCCTTGGTGGGGATCGGTGCGGTTCTCGCTCTCCCCTTCGTCGCCTATGTCCAACAGCGATGGGACAAGCGCAACATCCTTCTGACCGTGTCGTGCCTGAGTCTCTTCGAGGGACTGTTCGTGATCAATCTTCGCTTCTTCGACGTGCTCCCCGAAAATGGCGATCCGCGATTGCTCGCGATCCTCATTGCAAGCGGGAGCATCGCGGCCGCTCTCGCCGTGATCCAGGGGATCATCGGCGCCTCGATCGTCGCCGACATCCTCGACGACCACGAACTGAAAACCGGCCTCCGCCAGGAAGCGATGTTCAATGCCGGCCTTTCCTTTTGCGGCAAAGCCGTCTCTGGCTTCGGCGCCCTGTTCAGCGGTCTCATTCTCACGATGATTGCGTTCCCGACGCAGGCGAAAAGTGCCGGGGGTGTACCGGCGGAGGCGATTCACAATCTCGGCCTCATCGTGGGACTCGCCGTGCCGCTTCTCTACCTGGTACCCATCAATCTCATCCGCAAGTACAAGATCTCGCGGCGCCGCCACGCCGAAATCCGCGCGCAACTCGAAGAGCGCCGCGCGGCCGAGCAGGTTTGAGCAACACGAGAAGAATCACCCCGAACCTTCCAGGTCGCTCTCGTGCCCGGCCGGCAGCGAGCAAATCCACTCCGCGATCAGGTCGGCCCCTCGCTCGTCGACCGTCTCGCCGCCGATGGGGGGCATGGCGAGTCCCGGAGCGGTCGCCCCTTCCAAACGCGAAACACTCACGGAAGGACGGCCGAGCAAGAGAAGCTCACCGTTCTTCCGTTGGGTCATCGCGAGCAGGTGGTCGCGCGGAACCCTCGCGATTTCTCCCACCAAGAGCAGGAGAGCTTCGTTGGTGCGCGGGAGGGTTCGGATCCGCCCGGAGCCGTGGTCGCCGAACAAATCGTGCCCGCGGAGCCCCTGGCGCGGGCCACGCTAGACCACCCCGCCGATGATGCTCGCGTCGCCGAATCCGTGCCCCACGAGCCCTTCATGCGTCTGGTCCAAGAGGCAGAAGGAGGCGCACGCCGTCTGATCAGGCGCCGTTATGTCAGCGTAGAGCCCCAAAAGGGCTTCAGGTCGGCGATCTGCAGGTCTGCCCCGGCTGCATGGAGGACGATGAAAAGGTTCACGAACATCAAAAGAAGTGCAGGTAAGGTCTCGAGGAGGGGATCCCGCACCCGAATTCGCGTCAGGACACCCAGGAACATCAAGAGAGAGAGGCCGGCCGCGGACGCAATGAGCAAGGGTGAGAAGAAGTGTCCGAGTAGAATCCCAAACCCGCCGAGCACTTCCAGGGCCCCGGTCAAACGTCGCCATCGGCTCAGGCCAAACCGCGCGAATTCGGCCTCCATCGCACCCGTGAACAGACAACTCAGACCGTAGCCGAGAAAGAGTGTAAGCGAGAGGATCTTCGCCCCTTGGAACAAAATTTCCATGCTGTTCTTTCCGAAAAAAATCTTTAGCCTCGAAGGAAATCTATCACACACGGAGGTTTCGTCATGCAGTTTTCAACTCTTTGCGTCGCTCTTCAGTCCTTGGTGGGGCTGGGCCTGTTGAACGTTTGGATCGTGCGCGCTCGATCGTCGACGGCATACCGGGGAGGGGACGCTCTTTCCCTCCGCGAGGAGTTCGCGGCCTACGGTCTGCCCGAGTGGTTCTTTTATCTCGTTGGCTTTCTGAAGGTCGGTTCGGCGCTCGCCCTGCTCATCGGCATCTGGGTGACGCCCCTCGTCTTGCCGGGGGCTTCGGTGGTTGCGGGGCTGATGGTGGGTGCGCTGGTCATGCACGCCAAGGTCGGAGACCCCTGGGTAAAGTCGGCTCCCGCGTTTTTAATGCTGCTCATGAGTTGCGCGATCCTGGCTCTCTCCTGACCGAAGCCGAAAACGACGAAGCCCTTGGCGTCCTCCGCCCCGAGGCGCGCCGCTGCGGCTACGCTGCGAGCGCTCGAGTTCGAAAACCGGCCCTGGCGCAAGGTTTCGCGGGGGGGGGGCCTACCCGTCCACGCGGGCGAAGAGCCCGTTCCCGTTTCCTAGGGCCGTTTCTCGGCATGAGCGACATCCTCTGCCTGCAGGGCATCGAACCGAGTCGTGGCTGAGGAGAAAGCAAGCACAGGACCGGAAAACCGAGCGGGGCGTCGAACCGATTTACGCCGGGCGGCATGGTTCGGAGAATTCGACTTTGCTATCCCTGCCCTTGTGCGAATTCCATCGAAGGCCCTCGTTGCATTTCTCGTCTGTACCCTCGGGTGCTCCAGTGGCCATGACGGCGACGCAGGCATTCCCGATGGTCCGGGACTCTCTGTGGTTGCCATGGGCGACTCGGTCTCCGCAGGCGAAGGGGTGCGATACGGATTCGAGTACGCCGACGAGTTCCAGATCTGGGTGGGGCCTTCGGATCGCAATCCGGACTGGGATGGCGACTATCCATCATGCCACCAGGCCGGTGCTGCGTACCCGAACAAGGCGACTGCGGCGATCGACGGGAAGCTCTCCAAGTTCTCGTGCACGGGCGCCACGTATTTGAATGGCATCGTGTCGGCACAGTTCCGAGGCGATTTCATGCTTCGTCCGGCGCAATTCGGAAACTGGGCCACGCAGGAGGAGCTCAACGCGGCCTATGACGAAGCCAAACCCGAAGTCGTCTTGATCACGCTCGGCGCCAACGATCTCCAATGGACGAACATCCTCGAGGCTTGCATCCTCGGCTCGGTGCTGGGGGACGAGGTGGATCGCGCGATCGAGGCGGGGAGCGACCTTCGAGAAGCCCTGAGTCGGGTCGTGGACCAGAACCGCGATCGCCTCGTCGAGTGGGTCGATGCCGCGAGTGAAGGTCTTCCTCTTCGCTCGGACGTCTCGTCCTCCGACCGCATCTGTACGGAAGAAAATCCGGGCAAGGCAGTCACGGAGCTCTTCATCGCCCAGCTTCCCACGCTGGGCGCCCATTACCGAGAGCTGATCTCCAGCATCCGCGCGCGCGGGGAACGGGCGGGGCGCGTCCCCCGGATCCTCTTCACCACCTACCACGACCCCTTCCCGCAGCCCGGCGGTCGCTTTGGTTGTCCGGATCTCCTCGACCTCAACGAGAGCCAGGTCGTGTACCTGGGAAGCCTGCTCGACCAGTTGAGCGACCTACTTTTCGAAGTCGCGGCGGAGTACGACGGAGTGGAAGTGGTCGACATTCGAGATTCCATGGCTGGCCACGAGTTCTGCACTTCGGATCCCTGGGCCTATGGGCTTTCCATCGAAATCATCAGTCCCGGAAATCCGTCGCCGTTCCATCCGACTCCCGACGGACATCAAGCGATCTCCGACCTGGTCGTACCCTTTCTGCGATGATCATCGACCACGGCTCCTCTTTTTCGGACGGAGGGGTGGGCCCTTGCCCCACTGGAGCAACGAGCCCATGCGCCCGGAGGCCCGGGTTTATCGGCGCCTTGGTCAGGGGAGACTGCAGATCTCTGCCGTGAAATGGGCGCGGGAGATCTGACCCGAGAGCTCGCTTCCGCCGCAGAGGATGGGCCGTCCATGAGGCAGAAAGAGGCGCACGCATACGTCCGGTAAGGCGCCGTTAGGTCGGATGGGAGCCAAAAAGGGGCTTCATGTCGGCTATCCGCAGCCAAGCACGTCGTTGGCAGTACCGACAGGTTCAGCGCCCGACAGCGCGATGCTGGATGCGTTGCGGTAGACCCCGTTCGAGCCAGCCGGGACTCTAGGTCCGCGCACTCCAACAGGGCGAGCGAGACGGAGTGACACCCACGCGTGCTCGTATTGAGTGTGCGCCATCGAGAGTGTCAGGCCCGCGTGCTCTTCCTTCCGTCAGCTTCGGTCGACTGATAGCCAGGAGTCTCCATCGCTCGCGCGTTCAAACGGGAGGTTGACGGATGAGATCCGGGCCCTTGCTGATATCGTTGCTCTATTTGCTGTTCGTCCCCACTCTGGCGTTGGCAGGCGAGGACTGCCGACGCGGCGGTGAGAGCTATCCTTCGAACGTGACCATCTGCTCGGGCGGCCTGGCGGTCACCTGCATGAACGGGAGCTGGCAGAGCAACGACGGCCAACGATGCGACGGACCGACGGGCTCTTACATCGGCGCTCGTCGCCCGTTGCAGGAGAAGAACGACGAGCCGATCCCGGAGTACATCCGCGAAGAGAATCCCGGCCTCGATCTTCGCTGACCGAGGCCCCGCCGCGATTCGCGACGAAGCTCGACCCCATCGCGTCACCATCCAAGCGGACGACGTCTACATTCGCGCTCTGGGTGACCTCGCCTCCTTCACGGACGGGCTCCTGAAGTCGAAAGCGGCCTCCGGCTCTCTGCGTGTCGAAGCGGGTCTCGGCGGGCCGGGGTCGACATGCGACATCTCAGGCACACGGGTCATCGGCCCTCCCTGACGACCCTCTGCGAGACAATCATCGGCCCCTAGGCCGATGCCACCGAAGCACACTCGGCGAGAGGATCTGCACGGAGGCGAACATGTACTCCGGCAGGCCCGGAGCCGCGCCCCGTCCGAGGAAGCGTTGAATTCGTCCGTCCGAGGCGATGCCGAACACGCCGTACGAGTCCTTCCGCGGGTCGTCGCGCAACCCGACCCTCGACGAGCTACAGGGAATCGCAGATCTGACGCGGGGTAGCTGCGCGGGCGGCAGCGGCCCGTGTCTCCATCCCATGTTCGGTCCGACGGGCGGTTCGTTCACGTGGACGTCGACCGCAAGCGCCGAGAATGCGGGTGAAGTATGGGCCGTCGACTTCAATGGGGGGCCCGGCGGAGTGTTGGTGGCAGATGCCTCGGGCACGATCGAGCTTTCGGTCCGACTGGTGCGGGACTGGTAGGTGACGGAACAGGAGCGGTGTCCTGACGGCAAGCCCCGCCCCAAAGGCCTGAGGCCTATGGCATCGACGCGTCTTCGCAGTCGGCGAGACTGCCCGCGACCGCGCCCTTGCCGATGAACAGGCCGGGGAAGTCCTTCTTCGTCGTCGCCGCGTCGAACAATGCACACATCCGAAGCGGGCCGGACGTGATGCGCACGGCCAGGTCTCCTTGCGGCACCGCCATCGGGAGCTCCATGAGGCAGAACGAGGCGCACGCATACGTCCGGTAAGGAGCCGTTAGGTCGGATTGGAGCCAAAAAAGGGGCTTCATGTCGGCTATCCGCTCCAGTGGCGGCGCGTCGCGGGTTTGCGCGGCTCCAGGCCAGCGTCGCCGTGTTCGCGGTAGCGCTCGTACCAGGCGTAGAAAGTCGAGCGGCTCACGTCCAGTTCCCGCAGCGTCCGGCGCACCGACAGGCCCGAGCCCTCCACCAGGCGGATCACCTCGCGCTTCTCCGCCGCCTTCAATCGCTCGTACCGTCGTCCGAGCCGGAGCCCACGAGACTTTTTTGAGCAGCCGCACTTCGAGAACGGTCTCGGCCAAGGCGTGCTTCAGCCGGTCGTTCTCATCCTGCAGCCCCTTCACCTCGGGGGCGCTCGCCTCGCGTTTCGTATCGCCCAGGAGACGCTTCTTCCCGGCTTCCAGAAACTCCTTGGACCACCGGTAGTAGAGATTCGGAGCCAGGCCCTCTCGGCGACACAGAGCCGCAATGCTCTCCTCGCCCCGCAGTCCCTCCAAAACAATCCGAATCTTCTCTTCCGCCGAAAAACGGCGGCGTGTCTTGCGCTGAATGTCGCGCACGACCTTCTCCGCGCTCTCTCCCTTACCCATCAGGTGCTCCTTCCGGTTGGGCCGGAAGTGTCTCTTATTTCAAACCCCTAACTGGTCCAACTTCAGCTGAACCCGAACAGCCTTGCAGCCCTCCCCTACGAAGATCTCCTGCGGCAGCCGCTCGCCGACGTGCGCACGGCGGCACGGATCGAGGCACCCGAGACAGCGCACCCGGGCGGCATCGCCCGCGCCGACATGATTGCCGTCGACGGACCGGCCTAACGCCGAGCGCGCTCCGCCAACACAGCGGCGACCTGTGCGTGGGCCGCGCGCGTGAGCGGATAGCCCCACGAGACAGCCACTGCCAGCGACAGGAAGACCGCCGGCCCCATGGCCGTGAGGAAGCGAATCGTCTGGCGCACCAGCTCGCTCTGCTCGTCGCCCTCGGTAAACCCGACGATGTCGAGAATGCTCATAACGAGGAAGACTCCGAGCGCACCGCCGAGCTTTCGAAGAAAGGTGAATACCCCGTTGTAAATTCCCTCGCGGCGTTCCCCCGTTGCGAGCTCGTCCTCGTCGATCACCTCACCGAACATCGATCACGACCGCGGTGCGCGGCGGCCATGCGTCACCGACCGCTGCCGCAATCGCAGGTGCGGAGTCCAGCCGGCACGTCGCACAATCGTGCTCCGCGTCGTCATGAACGACCTCGTGCGTGCCCGCCGTAATCCCGCCCCCGAACAGAAGGAGAGCTAGGACTGCGGTGAGGCATTCGCGGGATCGACTGGGCGTCGCGACCTGGACCGGCTCCTATGCTGACGGAACGGACGACCTACTGGCCGTCGTGATCATCGCCATCGTCGTGGTCATCGTCGTGGTCGTCGCCATCGTCGTGATCATCGTCGTGGTCGTCGCCATCGTCGTGATCATCGTCGTGGTCGTCGTGATCATCGTCGTGGTCGTCGCCATCGTCGTGATCATCGTCGTGCGAGCCCTCGACCGGTGTCAGAAACGCCGTCTCAGGCTCGGACGCGTCGTAAGCGCTATCTGCGACGAAGCGAAACGAGAAGGGATAGTCGCCGGTCTCGACGCCTTCGGGGAGCGTCACCTGCCACTCCCCGTGGCCATGAAGATCCGGAACGGTGCCGAGAGCAACCCTCTCGCCGACCTCGTTGACCGTCACGTCCCCGAATCGAAACTGCGTTCCCGCCTCGAGCGCCGTGACTTCGAGGCTCACCGTGACACCGTCCGCGAGTGCGTACACTCCCTCGTCGGGCTCATCCGTCTCCGCCTGCGCGAAGCCCGGACCTGTCCCAGACCAGAGGGTGAACCCGCTGATCGACGTACTCTCGAAGACCTCGAACGGCAGGCCGAAGTCGTAGTCCATCACGAGCGCACCGCCGCCGGGTTCCGTCGCGCCAATGATCAGATCGACGTGCCCATCGTCGGCGGTCGACGCAACCGGCGTCGGGCTCCCGCATGCCGCGAGAGCGAGCATGAGGCCAACGAGAACGCCCGCCCTACGAATGCCCTCTACGATCCAGGCTCGCCCGCCCATACGATGCGCGCCCTCGGTTCCTACGCTGAATATGGCTTTCTCTATCCGCATGTTCTCGCTTCCACTGATGGGCCCGAGCCGAATGCCCGCGCCTTCTGACCGGTTTTCCGAGTCACGCGACGAGGTCGCAAGATTGCGACGGTCGACGCGACTCCGCATGGATCCCCAAGCACGGCGGCCGTTCGGCGCCTCCAAGATCGGAGGGCGCGAGCGGCGCAGCCCAGGGGACACCCCGAATCAGCCGAGCGGTGGACCGCGAGCACTGCGCGTCGAGCGAGCGACAGGCCGAGCGGATTCGCCGACCGGTGCCGCGAGGAAGATCGAGGACAACACCACACAGACCAGGGTCGCCACCGATGGCGACGTGGCTCGCGGCGCGCGGACAGTCGCGCAAATTGCGCAACTCTCCGAAGCGTGGCCGACGTCGTGATCGTACTCGTGGACGACGCCGAGCGTAAAGACGGCAAAGAGCGCGAAAGCGCCCAGAGCGACCATCCAACGCCGCCCCCCCTCGTGCCGTCCTCGCATGCGGGATCCGCTACCATCGCATCATCGACGTCGTCAAGTCCGAATCGCACCTGCGAAGAAGTCGCAGCTGGGATGTTGACCCATGAACGGATGCCGGATATCTAAATACACCTTGAAGCGCGTGGGCAAATCGAAGAGCGAAGAGCCCGCGACACGCACTGCGCGTCTGCGAGAACGAGTTCGAACCACGGGACTCCGCGCTACGATTCCACGTCTCGAGGTCCTCGCGCGTCTCGAAGTCGCGAAGTCGCCTCTGAGCCACGCCAACCTCGCCGAGGAACTCGTCCCGCTCGGATTCGATCGAGCGACCGTATACCGCAATCTCAACGATCTGGTCGAAGTGGGCCTCGCGAGCCGGGTAGAACTCGGAGACCACATCGGACGCTTCGAGAATCGCGCCGACAGTGCACAGGACGACCCGGAGCACCCGCACTTCCTCTGCAACGACTGCGGCGACGTGGTCTGCCTACCGACGCTCGAAATCCCGATGCCGCGCAAGACCAGTTCGCAGATCCGCGACGTCCAGGATGTCGTTTTGCGCGGGCGCTGCGCATCCTGCTGACACGGCACTCGCAACTCTCGGCCGGAATCTTCATTGCAATCGAGTCGCAGTAGCGGTATAACCAGCGCCAGGTCATGAGAGAGAAAGAGCAACCGGCCACGGCCGAACAGACGACCGGCCGAGGTCGATCCATCCCGAGCCTGCTCCTGGTCGCGACTCTCTCGCTCTGGACCCTCGGCACACTCCACGTGGCCGAACACGACGTGCGTCACGACACCGCCCCTTGCGGAACGTGTATTGCCGTCGCCGCCGACGGACTCGTCGGCAATGTGACGCTCACTGTCGACCGTCAGCCCGATGCCGGCACCGAAGTCGTTTGCACTCACCAGGACCCGGCCCGGACCCAGCGCGTCGTCCGTCTCTCCGCCCGCGCCCCGCCACCTCACCGCGCCTGAAGGCACGTTCGCCCCCGACAACGCGCAACGTCGCGTCGGGGATTGTGGTGAGTGGAGAGAGCATCGACCGGAGGAACGCGTCCATCGTGAGCGCACCCGATCGAGGCCTCTCGTATGACGAGCGGGATGAGTTCATGAAAAGTGAGAGTTTTCGGGTTCGACGCGGGTTCGGACCCCTGGTGGGTATACTGGCGGCGCTTTCGGTAGTGGCGGTCGCCCCGGCGATGGCGCAGTCGACGCAGGACACGAAGTCGAGCTGCCAAGAAGACACGGGCGACGGCGGCGACGCGCACGACCATAGCGGCGCTCATGCTCACAGCCACGGCCCTCACGACGAGCACACCGAAGAAGGCCAGCCGCGAGAGCGCGTATACTCGTACGGCCTCGACGAGGTCGTGGTCACGGCAAGTCCGCTGCAGCGCAAGGCGAGCCAGCTTCCGGGCGCGGTCTCGATCCTCAAGGGCGACGAACTTCTGCAGAAGCAGCAGTCGACGCTCGGTGAGACCCTGCGCTACATGCCCGGCGTGAGCGCCTCGTACTTCGGACCCGGCGCGAGCCGACCGATCCTGCGCGGGCTCGGCGGAAGCCGGGTCCAGATGCTGATCGACCACGTGGAGGTTTTCGACGCCTCCGCCGCCAGCAACGACCACGCTGTGGCCGTCGATACGCTCGGCGTCGAGAAGATCGAGATCCTTCGCGGCCCGGCGACTCTGCGCTACGGGCCGAACGCCGTCGGCGGCGTCGTGAACACCGTCGAGAACCGCGTACCGAAAGAGCTGGTCGACGGGCCCGTTACGGGCTCCGTAGAGCTCCGCGGCTCGTCGGTCGACGGAGGGTTCGGCGGCGCCGGCGTTCTGTCGGGCAACATCGAAAAGGTCGTGTGGCGTCTCAAAGGCTACGGATTCTCCGCCGGAGACGTTTCCATCCCCGGCTTCGCAGAGTCGGAACAGCTGCGCGAAGCGGAGGAAGCAGAAGGGGAAGAAGGCGAAGAGGAAGAAGCCTTCGGCCGTATCCCGAATAGCCAGGTCGAATACGCAGGCTTCAGCGCCGGCGCCTCGTTCGTCGACGACGATTTCTACGTGGGACTCGCACTCTCCGACTTTCGCACGAACTACGGTGTCGTGTTCCACGAACTCGGCCACGATCACGGCCACGATCACGGCCATGGGGAGCTCGCGCCGGGCGAAGAGGAACCGCCCGTCACGATCGAACTCGACTCCTGGTCGCTCGATTTCGCGGGCGGTATCACCGACATCATCGAGGGCATCCACTCGATCGATGCGCGCCTCCGCCTGACCGACTACGAGCACTCGGAGAATGAGGGCGAGTTCGTCGCGACCACGTTCAAGAACCACGCATACGACCTCAGGATCGAAGCCGTGCACGAGCGCTTCGGCCTGCTCGAAGGAGCCTTCGGCTTCCAGAGTACCTTCAGCGACTTCCAAGTGAGCGGCGAGGAAGGATTCCTTCCCAACACCTACAACGCCCGCAACTCGTTCTTCGTGATCGAAGAGATCGACCTCGCTCCCGTGACGGTCGAACTCGGCGGACGCTTCGACTACGCGTCGGTAGAATCCGGAGGCGGCGGACAGTTCGGCGAAGCCCGGAAGAGAACGTTCCCCCTCGGCAGCGCCTCGGCCGGCGTCGTCTACAATTTCGTGGAAGACCAGATCCTGAGCTTCGACACCTCGTGGAGCATGCGCCCTCCGAACTACGAGGAGCTCTTCGCGAACGGCCTGCACGTGGCATCCGGCTTCTTCGAGGTCGGCGATCCGAACCTCGACACGGAGAACGCCGTCGGCCTGAACCTCGGTTATGCCGGGCAGTTTTCGATCGTCGATTGGTCCGTGAACGCATTCTACACCCGCTTCTGGGACTACATCTTCCTCGAGGGCACGGACGAGGTGCGCGACGAGATCCAGGTCGGCCGCTTCCTCGCAACGGGTGCGGAGTTCGCGGGCGGCGAACTGGAGGTCGCCGTGCACGCAATCGAGGAGGGCGAGCACCGCCTCCACGTCATTGGACGCGCCGACGGCGTGTACGCCCAGGACCTGGACGCCGACCAGCCGCTCCCCCGGATGCCGCCCGTCCGTTTCGGGGGCAGCCTCGTCTATGAGTACGCCTCGTTCCGCGCCCAGTTCGACGCGCTACGAGCCACCGAGCAGACCCGCGTGCCCGAGGGTGAGTTCACGACGGCCGGCTACACCATGCTCGACCTCGGTTTCAACTACGTGCTGGACCTGGTCGACGCGCCGGTGACTCCCGTGCTCTTCTTCCGCATGTCGAACCTACTCGACGAGGAAGCCCGCGCGTCGGAGTCGTTCCTTCGCGATCGTGCGCCGTTGCCGGGCCGAAACTTCACGGGCGGCGTTCAGGTGCGGTTCTAACTCCACACGCCACTGGGGTGGCACCGTACCTTCAGCACAAACGCCTGCGCTCGTCGTGTCCGGAAATCCGGCCCGCGACCCTCAGGCCGCTTCGCGATAGTAGTAGCTCAGGATTCCACCGAGCCGTTCGCGGCATTGGATCGATCCGTCGCCCGCCCGTGGATCCTCAGGAGTGATGATCGAGCTGCCGATTCCCTGGTGATGCCGCTCCCGGTGATCGTGCTCGACGTACTCGCGGATGGCGCGCCGAAGATGCCGCTCACCGAGCGGCACGATCTTGTCCAAGCACTCCGACTTGATCGACAGCACGAACTGGTCCGCGTAGGCGTTCAGGTTCGGGATTCGTGCAGGCAGACGCAGTGACTCTACGCCGAAGACGCTGCTCCGAGCCCGCGTGCGCGACCGCGGTTTGCTCCCGGAGGACCGCAGCATCGACGTCCTCTTCCACGAGTTCATGGCGGACGATCTCGGCATGGTCGAGCGGATCTACGCCAGGGCCGACCTGACCCTGGACGACCGCGCACGAGGCGAGCTGCAGAGCTTCCTCGCCAAGCATCCGCGCGGCGAGCATCGTCAGGTGATCTACGACCTCGCCGGGGACTTCGGTATCACCCGGTCCGCCCTGCGCGAGCGCTTCGACTTCTCGTTCGACGCCTTCGACGTACGACCCGAAGGCGACTGGCCCGGCCGTGAGCCGACAAGCGAGGCCCCGGCCGACGCCACCGCCCGGAGACTTCGCACCCCCGGCATGGTTGTTCAGCCCCCGCATCGGCGACCTGGCCCGGAACCGTGTCGTGGACTGCGTCGGGAGTGCTAGCAAAACGGTCATGCGATCCCTCCAGTCGAGAATCACGATCCTGCTGGCCGCCCTGACCATGGCCGTCGGCTTCGCCGCCTGCGGCAGCGACTCCGACGGTGGCGACGATGGCGGCGCGCCGGCTACCGCTGAGATCACTGAGATCACCATCGAGGCGAATGGCTTCGTCTTCGACGCCCTCGCAGCCGGGCCGGCGGACGGCGAGCCCGTCATGCTGCTGCACGGCTTCCCCCAGACCGCCTGGGAGTGGGAGCACCAGCTCTCGGCCCTCGGTGCGGCCGGCTACCGCGCCGTCGCGCCCAACCAGCGCGGATACTCGCCGGGTGCCCGCCCCGAGGCGATCTCCGACTACAACATAGTCGCTCTGGTCGGCGACGTCGTCGCGATGGCCGACACCCTCGGCTTCGAGCGCTTTCATCTCGTCGGCCACGACTGGGGGGCCTCGGTCACCTGGTTGGCCGGCCTACTCGCGCGGGATCGCATCGCGAGCCTGGTCCCCATCTCCGTCCCCCACATCGACGCATTCTCCCGCACCCTGGCCGACCCCGACTCCTGTCAGCCCGCCTCATCCTCCTACTTCGATCTGTTCGTCCAGCCGGACTCCGAGGACCTGTTCCTCGTCGACGACGCGGCGCTGCTGCGCTCCATCTACGATGGCCTGACGCCCGAGCAGATCGAACGACACCTGACCGTGATGAACTCCAAGGAAGCGCTGCGAGCCGGTCTCCATTGGTATCGGGCGAATGTCGGCGCAACCTCGGGGGGCGAGGGCCCTGGTATCGGCAATACCACCCAGCCCACGATGTACATCTGGAGCGACGGCGACCCGGCCCTCTGCATCGACGGCGCCCTGTTGACGGAGGAGTACGTCGACGGGCCCTACCGCTTCGAGATCATCGAAGGGGTCAATCACTGGGTACCGGAGCTCGCCGCCGAGAAGGTGTCGGCCCTGCTTCTGGAGCACCTGGCCGGCCTCCGGGACTAGCGTAGGACAGTTGCCCACACCGAGGCCAGCGGCGAGAGGCATTCCGAGGGGTACAAAACCCGATGACTGCCAGCCGTTTCGACTGATGAATTGCCCCGGCTGGCAGCGCGCGAACGAGGCCACGGCCAGCTTCTGCGAGGAGTGCGGCACCAGGCTGAGCACGCGCGCGTGCGCTTCCTGCAACGCCGAACTCGAGATGTCAGCCAAGTGCCCGAACTGCGGTGCGCGAGTAGATTTGAACGCCCGCACGGCGCCCCGCCGCGACCCTCGCTCCTCATTGCGTTCGGCGCTTCGCCGGCAGACATCTGTGGGCCAATTTCCGGACACGACGGGGTCCGCCACGTAGTCGAAATTAGAACGACGACGAAGTTGTCGCCTACCCCGAGAGCGCAGGTATGTCTGCGATGACATGTTCGGGAAGCATCGAACCAAGATCTCTGGCCCCCTGGGGGCCAGAGAAAGCTCTCAGCCAGGTACGGGCACGGTACCCATACGTGGTTGCCGTCGCGGGGTATTCCGAGCGCCACACGTTCGGGAATGTACTTCCTTTCCCTTCCGTTGATCTCGAGGTCTTGATCCCGGCTACCCCAGCGATCCTGTGTTCCGCGGCCAACGGAAATACCAAGGAAGGCCAGGGCGGGATATGCGCGGATGGGATGGAGCTCGGACGCCAGCCCGGCGGGAAGAGGGAACATCGAACGCCTTCTCTTCCGCCCCTTGGAGCTACCGCGATCACTTCAGAAGGGCTCGGTTCCCCTGCCCGACCATGCCGTCCGCGCCCCTCACTAAGACGGCTCAGGAATCAGGTGGGCCGAGTTTCCGGACACCACGGGGTCGGCAGTTTGGAAGTCGAGGATCATGAACGACGTCTGGATCTCGCTCCAGGCTTCGCGCTGGCAGCTACCCGTCGACCTAAGCAAATAGGCCATTCATCTCCCCTACCGCCCTAGTTTCTATTGATTCGACCACGGGCCAAATGTATGAGCCACGTTGGAGAGGCTCGACGCCGAGTCCGAACCGAGACAGACGAATCTGTCATCCGATACAAAAAGAGTTTCACCAATGGCCGTTACACCAAGCAAAAATTACAAGCGTCAGGAGCGCGAGCAGAGGAAAATAGAAAAACGCATGGCTCGCGATGCTGCAAAAGCGGAGAAGCTCCAGGCTCAGCGCGTCGCTGAAGAGAACGCCGCCAAGGAGGCTACTCTGAAGAGCGAGGAGGAGGCCAAGAAGACGGAGGAAGAGGACTTTGAGGCCGAGCTCGAGGCCGAGCGCCTGTCCCAGGCCGGTAGCTGATTGCGGCAAATTGTCTTCGGATCCCGCGGCCTCAAAGACGAGGATCGAGCCCTTGGGCGAGTAGACCCGCATCCGATGTAGGCGAGTCCCTCCTCGTCCAGTGCGCATGACCCAGCCACCTCCTCCCCCACCATCAACGCATGAGGCGCCGCCATGTCGGCGAAGGCAATCCACATGTCGTCCATGGGAGCCACGAGTTGTGCCAAGTATTCGGCGCGCTGGTCGCCATACGCCGACGCGGCGTCTGCGCGCACGGGGAGGTGGTAGGATGATGGCCGGTTCGGTTTCGGTTCCATGGCGCGTTGACCCTAGCGCAAGTAACCCCGGAGACGATGCCGACGGAGCGACCGGCGGCTACTACCCCAGCGATCCCAGTCCCCTAGGCCAAGGGAGATACCAAGGAAAGCCAGGAGAACATCTGCGCCGACATGATCGACGTCGTTGTTCTCCACCGATGAAGTACTGCCAAACGCGCCGCGACGGTCGAACGCTCCACATCATTCCCGAATGACCCTCTGGGAATATCCGCGAACGTCGATCGGAAACCCGCGTGGGACGGGGGTTCAACGACCGGCGAGTGTTACGGCGTGGCTTGCAGCAGCCGCCAGAACTCGTCGTCGAAGCGTTGCCCGGGGGCGTCGCCGAGCCTCGTGACCACCAGCTTCCGGCTTGGCGCGATGTAGACCTTCCTGCCGAGGGCGCCGTATCCGGCATAGAGGTCGGCGGGTGCGCTTGGCACCAGGCCGCCCTCGAAGACGGCGCCGTCGAGCAGCATCCAGTGGCCTGGCCGTTCAGCCACCACAGCCAGCCGTAGGCCTCGTTCAACGTCTAGCTCGGAGCTGTAGCGCGTCCGATGTACCCGTCGTTACCGAGCAGGTCGGTGTCGCCCCAGTGGACGCCCCGAATCATCAGAAGCCCGAACCGGGCGAGGTCCCGGGCACTTGTGGAGAAGCCGATCGGGGCGTCCAGCCACTGTCGGTCATCCCAATCGGGTCGGTGAGCCAGAGACGGGTATAGTCGTCGACCGCAAGACCGCTCGCGGCCTCGAGCACGCGAAGCATCCGCCTGTAGACGGCGGTGTTGTATTGCCAGCGCGCCCCGAGATAGGTGGTGACCGGAGCACCGAGATCGAGCACTCCCTGGCCTTCCGCCACGCCGGTCAGGAACGACACGACGCTCTTCTGTACCGAGGCGACGTCCTCGACCGCCTGCCGCGTGGTCGTCCGCCCGGTCACGAACAGGGCATAGAGGGAGCTAGGCTCGGCGACATCCCAATAGCGCTCGGCCACGATCCGGCCGTCGTGGAGGATGACGACGCCGCTGGAGCGGCGGGCGCCGGCGAACTCCAACGCCGACTCGATCACGGCCTCGTCGAGCCCCGCCTCTGCCGGGGTCGTGCGCGCCCACTCACCGCCTGCCGGGTCGCTCGGGACGTAGGACATCGTCGCCGGCGGCTCGGCCGCGGGTTCGGCGCCACACGAGACGAGCAGCGCGCACAGACCAGCCATACACCACCAGCGCACGTCGCATCGCACCAAGGCCACACGGTCCTCCGTTATCTATTCAGCCGAGCCGAGCACACCAGACCGTCAGCAGGGCACGGCAGCGTGCCTCCTGTCATGGAGTCTCCTGCGGCAAGGCGAAATGGTGCTTCACGTCGGCTATCCGCGCTCATGCTGCCTAGGCCCAGGGACGATGATCTCTTGGAAGTTCCACCAGCCACGGACCGAGAAGACGGTCGCGACCCCGCCCGGTGAGCGTACAACGAGATCCTCTGACAGCACCTCGCTCGAATAGGTCCACCCGGTCGGAACGGACATTCCGGCGAGACCGTTCACGACGTAGGGATCGAACATCGCCGTACGCTCCTCGCTCATCGACCACATTACGTACTCGACGCCATCCGGTCTTGTGACCTTGTGAAGCACGTGGCCCGTGCGGAAGGTCATCGTCGTGTCGCGCGCCACCCGGCCGAGGCCCATGATTCCCTGGTCGCCCGCGCCGAGGACCGCCCCGGAGAGAACCCGCGCGATCAAGAAGTGGTCATCGCCCTCGATTTCGGGAACGAGGTCGAGGCTCGCCGGAGTCCCCGGCGGCGGCGGGGGCGCGACGTTCGTGGCCTCGGGAAAGAAGAGGCGCCGGTTTCCCTCGGACACGTTCTTGTCCCAGTTGTCCCCTGGCAGCGGGACGGCCAGAACCTGCTCGAAGGTGCATTCCTCGCATTTGTAAACGTTGCGCGCAGCTGGGTTCTCGCCCGTAAACTCCCACAGTTCGGAGTTGTCCCTCTGCTCGGGTGGCGGCTCGGTTTGTCCTTCGCTTCCGCCGGAGTCCCCGCACGCGCTGAGCGATAGGACCAGAGCGGCGCCGAGGACCGAGAGGAAGCACGACCGGATTCGCGGCGTCATGAAGTCTCCTTAGGTAAGCCACGTTCTGTTCGGTGAGCACTGTGAGAGTTGTACTCTCACAATATTGAGACTATGACTTTCATTCGGAGATCGAGTTGTCAACGCCGCATCGCATAGAAAAACCCGGCAGGCCCACCAAGCGCCCCTCAGTGAGCGAGCGCCGAAAGCTCGCGATCGACACCCACATGAACTTGGTCATGGAAGGACACCTCCCCCCGACCATCGAACAGGTGGCGAGCCGTTCCGGTATCTCGGTGCCAACGTTGTTTCGCTACTTCCGGAATCTCGACGAGCTCCTGAAGGACTCGGCCATGCGGTCCTACGAGCGGCATCGTCATCTGTTTCAGGTGCCCGAGATCGGCGTGGGATCACGTGACGAGCGCATCCGGCGGTTTGCGGGGCTCCGTGTCGACCTGTGGGAGAAGACCCATTTCTTGGCCCGACTCCTGCGCGCCGGCGCGCTCCAGAAACCCGAAGCAGCCCAGATACTGGCCTTCAGCCGAAAGCTGATGGCCGACCAGATCCGCGCGCACTTCGATACCGAACTGCGCGCCCTCTCACCCGCCCATCGGGGGGATGCGGTCGTCACCGTCGCCACCATCACATCGGTCGAGTCATGGGAGCAGTTCCGACTCGCACACGGCCGAACCCCGGTGCAGACCCGAAGAGCCTGGTCCCGCGCGATCGATCGGGCTTTGGGAGATCGCTGAGACGCCGGGAAGCGTTGCGCGGTTGCCGCACGCTAGTCCCGCTGCTCCGGAAAGTAGACGGTGACCTGCGCGGTGTCGCGCAGGAGGTCGATCGACCCGATCGCCACCCGGTCGATGTCGAGGCCCGTACGCTTACGCAGGTCCGCGATGAGCGCGGCATCATCGTTCTGGCGGACGATGTCCATGTCGTCGTAGGTGACGATGCGGCTCTTGTGCCTGCGGAAACCCGGCAGATACTCGAGGCCCGCGGTGAGCGCGACGATCGAGCCGTTGACCAGGAACATCTCCGCGATACTGACCTTCTTGTTCGCGACCGCGTTGAGGATTGCGATTCCGATGAGTGCAGGAATTACAGACCTCTTAGGACAATCGGGTGTATGAGTTTCACCCCTAAGCCTAGAGGAGGTCGCTCCTGTCCAATGAGGAGCGGGAGATTCGCCGCAAGCTGCGGGTCCTCGAGCACGCAGACCAGAGTGGAAACATCC
>JAQWRY010000045.1 GCA_029243485.1 Candidatus Binatia bacterium
CTGTGCGGTCGGACGTGGTTGTACTCGAGCCGCCACCATTGGGTCAGGATCTTTGCCTCCTGCACCGTGTAGAAGATCTCGCCGTTGAGAAGTTCATCGCGAAGCCTTCCGTTGAAGCTCTCGATGTAGCCGTTCTCCCACGGACTTCCCGGCTCGATGAAGAGCGTCTTCACTCCGACTCGGTCAAGCCAGTCTCGCACCGCGTTGGCTGTCATCTCTGGGCCGTTGTCCGAGCGCAGGTACTCCGGCGTGCCGCGCTCGACGAAGAGCTCGGTCAGGACATCGAGCACGTCCTCGGAGCACATCCGTCGCGCGACCCGGATCGCCAGGCTCTCCCGAGTGAATTCGTCGATCATCGTCAGCATGCGGATCGGACGTCCATCGTGCGTCCGGTCGTGCACGAAATCGTAGGACCAGACGTGGTTGCGGTGCTCGGCCCGAAGGCGCACGCACGAGCCGTCGTTCAGCCACAGGCGGCCTCGTTTGGGCTGCTTCTGCGGCACTTTCAGCCCCTCCCGTCGCCACAGACGCTCGACCCGCTTGTGGTTCACTCGAAAGCCCTCGGTGCGCAGCATCCGCGTAATGCGCCGGTAGCCGTAGCGACCATACTCCGTCGCAAGATCGATCATCCTCGCCACCAGCGCCTTCTCGCCCGGTTTTTCGCACGGCCGACGTCGCTGCGTCGATCGCGCTTGCCCCAGAACTCGACACGCCCGCCGCTCCGACACCGCCATCTTCTTCTGCACGTGATCCACGGCCTGGCGTCTCCTGGGCGGGCTCAGAAATTTCCCTTCGCGGCTTCCTTCAGGATCGCCACGTCGAGTGCCTGGTCGGCCACCAGCCTCTTGAGCCGACCGTTCTCTCGCTCCAGCTCCTTGAGCCGTCGCGCCTGGTCCGTCCGAAGACCGCCGTACTCCTTGCGCCATCGATAGTAGGTCTGCTCGGTGACGCCGAGTTTCCGGCAGACCTCGCCCGTCTTCTTGCCCCGCCCCAGCTCGACCTCCGCCTCACGCAGCTTCGCGATGATCTGTGCAGCATCGTGTCGCTTGCTTGCCATCTCACTCCCTCCTTCTCCGACCGACCTTCTCTAACATTCGGGCCGGACCGGTTTCGGGGGGAGGGTCAGATTGCGGTCCTGGACGAAACTACGAAATCGTTGGCGGGCCTCGTGCTTGATACGGCCGGAGCGGAGACAGCACAGCTCGCGAGCTGCCATGTAATAGGCGACGACGGAAATTCCGACCCGGTCTTGCGCCAGAGCGAGTTCGAATGCGACTTCCGCCCGGTTGCGGGCGGGGCCATCAGCCGGCGTACGATCTCTCTTCCGGGGCGCCTGTTTCATCACCCGGCCTCCCCCGGAGCCTCCGCGGCGTCGGGGGACGTCACCAATCCGGGCATTGCCCGTGTATTGCTCGAGGCGTTGAAGCGGCTCACTGACGAGGCGGTAACCGCAAGCCCTCGACGGGGAGGGCCTACTCTGCGCTATCTCGCCTTCGACGGTTTACACCTGGTCGCCGTGCGAAATGAAATTACGAAGTCCCTCGACCTCGTGATTCATTACGACCGTGCGACAACTCCGACGTTCGTCTCTTGCGAGGAAGATGGGGATAGCGTGACCGAACTGGAGTACTCCTGTCGTGTCAATGGTCGATGCACGGCGTCGCCGTGTTCGACCGAAGGGTGGAGTGTTCCGGTGGCGGCCCGCTTTGACCGGGCATCCTTCGCTTCCAGCGAGTCAGCCGACGCACTTTCGATTCTCAAATTTTCGGGCCGTGCGAGTAAGCTGGGCGAGGGCGCCGGGAGAGGGACACTCCGGATCAACATGGAATTCGAGGACTCGGACCTCACCGCGTTGGATTTCACAAAGGAGAGTCGCCTGCGGTTGAAGATGCTGCTGGGTGACGGTGATGGCACGGAACTCGCCACCTTCGGGACTGAGGTGGCATTACAGGAGCCGCTTCCGGTGGCTCGCGGGGCGAGAGCGGATCGTGCCACCTTCAAATACGAAGGTCGCAACTCCGCTCTCGCGCGAGCGACAGTGGTGCGGCGTGGTGGCCGCCTGAAGGTTTCCCTAAAGGTCGGTAAGGCCACGCTCGGGGTACCCGCAGCCTGCCAAGCGGGCGCCGGGCACACCTTCCTGACGACTGCGGTCTCTCTCGAAAGCGGGGTGACGGGAGTTTCCGATCTCGGTTTGTCGACCACCCAGCTTTGGCGGTGCCTGCCCTCAGGCGATGGAAGTTTCAATCTGCGGGTCGAGAACAAGGGATCTCGATCCGGTGGTGGGGGGTCGGGCGGCGGGAACCGTCGACCCCAGGCAAAGATTGACGTCGAGAATTCGACGCGGACACCGGACACGCCGAACTGGTTCGAGTTGAGTGCGGAACGGTCTTCGGATCGGGACGGGGAGATCCGGAGCTATGCCTTCGCGGTGGAACGGCGGCGGGAGAACGCCGATCGCGTTGGTCCACCGGCCAGTTCGTCGCCGACGGCACGGGTGCGCTTGTCGCCCGGTGGATACGAAATCACTCTGACGGTGACCGACGACCAGGGCGCCCAAGACTCTACGAGCCACCGTGTTTCGGTTCGGGGGGCGTCTCCCCCCGGGGACCCGAACACCGAGATCCTATGGGATTCCGACTAGGCGTAGTCCACGAAAACCCAAAACACCCCCACCGCCAAGACGGTTTAGGCATGGTACTCCTGTCCCGATGCGTACCCTCCTTTCCGCCTGCCTCGTCCTGGGCCGGGCCATGGTGATGCCGAGGGCGAATCTGATCCTCGAGAACAACGCGCTGCGCCAGTAAATCATGGTCGCTCCGCGCTCCAAGTCCCGGCCCCAGCTTCACTCGCGCGATCCAATCTTCTGGGGTCATTCTCCGCCGTCTCTGGCCCGACTGGGCACGGACGGTGTTCGTCGTGAGGCCCGCCACGGTGATCGGCTGGCATCGACGGGGCGTCAAGGCGCTGTGGCGATGGAAGTCCAGACCGGAACGCCCTCGGATTCCCCGGCATCACATCGCATTCATCCGCCGCATGTCCGCCGACCACCCCGAGTGGGGCGAGGACAAGATTGTGGAGGAGCTGGCGGCGAAGTGCGGGATCCACCACTGCGGGAGCACCGTTCGCCGCGACATGGTCGCACGAGGCCGTCCCCCCGCGAGACGGCCAGACCTGGCGGACGGCGACCTCGTCGCGCTGCCTGTGCTGGACGGTCTGCACCACGACTACCGCCTCGCGGCTCAACGCGGGGTGCGTCGCAGCCGCCGCGCGACATACCTTTGCGACTCTCCCAGGGCCGAAGGAGCACGCCGTCCGCATCCCGATTTTCTCGTTCGGTGCGCAATCCCCAGTCGCGACCTACAGCGGATCCCGCCCGGCCGACTTCCGTGGACGCCGCGACCGACCGGTGCGGTGTGTTGCGAGTTTTCGCGGACTACGGGTCCTCTGGCCGATCACGCACCGTGCGCCGGCGTTCTGGTCAGCTCTTCGGTTCGAGCGTGACCGTCGCTTCGCCGGTCCGGATCGTCAGGAACTCCATTCCTTCTTCTGCGCACGTGAACCCGTAGCGTGTACCGCCGTGGATCACGATGGAGTCGCCGGGCCCGAGATCGGCGAGCCCGTTGTCGAATACGCAGCCGCCGGAGAGCACGACGATGAGTTCGTCGTGGTCGTGCTGGTGGGGAGGCACGCGAAAGCCTGGGCCCATCGTCGAACGGTTCATGTAGAAACCGGCCTCGCCTCGAACGACCTTCTTGCGCTTCGCGCCGCTCTTTCGTGCCGCGTCCACGAGTTCTTTGGGAGGCTGGCGTGCGGGATCTGCTCCGGCAAGCGGGTTGTCCCAGGGGAGGTCGTTCCAATGAAAGACGTGCGGTGGATGCTCCATGTCGGCGGGTCCTCTCGAGGCGGCTCAGCGCCGCTGTTTCTTCTGGCTGGCGAGCTCGGATTCGGCGCGCCGCGCGAGATGCTCGACCTCGGGCAACAACCGGTCGACCTCGGCGCGATTGATCGTGGAGAGCAGGGCGCCACCGCCGGCGTACTCGAGCATGGCGTCGAGGCGGGTGCGTAGCTGGTGGAGGACCCAGGGCAGCATCTCTCCGAGCGCCACGCGGTCGAAGTCGACGATCGTTTGCTGCTCTCCCGACGGCTCGATGTAGTGATAGTGCGGCCCGCTCGTGAAGCAGTCGAAGCGCAGGTACTCGTGACCATCGGCACCTTCGACGTGCAGGGAGAGGCCGTTGTCTTCGATGTCTCCCGTGATGTTCGCCTGCACCTCTTCCATCGCCGCGCCTTCGTAGTTGGCTGCCAGCTCTCCGGCGTCGAGCAGGCGATGCTCGACGCCGATGCGAAGGCCTCCCCCGGCTACGTACGTGGTGTTCGCGGGGTCGGGGGGGATGGGCGGTACGGTGTACACGGTTCCTGGCATGAGGCTTTCCTCCTGCTCAACGCTCGTCGCGAAAACGTTTTGGCTTCGGAGAGGTGTGGATTTCGGTCCAGTCGTCGAGGCCGCCCATTGGTCTGACCGCGGCCGCGATGCGTACGCCAAGGCGTTCCTTCAGCCGTGCCTCGGTCGCGAGGCGGATCTCTTCGTATTGCTCGGCTGGAGCGCGCGTCGTGACGTGCGCGATCATTTCATCGCGCGACCCTTCGCGACGCGCGCGAACGAAGTACTCGTTCTCGAGCCGGGGATCGTCGAGCGCGATCGCCCCGACCGCTTCGGGCCAGATGTTGACGCCGCGAAGCTTCACCATGTTGTCGGCGCGGCCCGTGAACGGACCCATCCGGCGGAGCCAGCTGCCGCATGCGCATTGTTCTCGTGGGTACAGGAACGACAGGTCTTGAATGTCGTAGCGGAACTGTGGACTGCCGGTCTTGTAGATCTCGGTGATGCAGATGCAGCCCTGCTCGCCGTCGGGCAGAATCTCGCCGGTATCGGGGTCGACGATCTGGACGACGAACGCGTCTTCGAAGATGTGGAGGCCGTCGCGTGCGGGGCATTCGATGGCGACCCATTGTACTTCGTGAAAACCGTACGACTGGTAATTCTCGCCGCCCCAAACTTCTTCTAACTTGGCGCGGTCGCCGATGTTGGGAAGTGCTTTCAGGTTGAAGTCTCGTTTGGGGTCGAGGCCCATCGATTTCGCGACGTCCGCCAGGTGAAGGAGGTAGTCGCCCGTCGTCAGGATCGCAGTCGCTTTATATTGATGCGCCAGCTCGACCTGTCGGCGGCTGCTCGTGACCACGCCGGTGCCGGTGGTGATCACCACGCAGTTCAGCCACTTGTGCAGGGCTTCATCGAACGCGAACGCGCCGTTGTGCGTCGAATACGCCCAGGCGTTCAGCACGACGTCGCCCGGCCGCACCCCTTGTGCGTACAGGGCCCTTGCCATCAGGATGGCTCCGGCCTCTCGGTCCCATTGCGTATATAGGGTAGGGCGGGGCGCCCCGGTCGTGGCCCCCGACATGAAGATCCGAACCGGCTCCTGGCATACGTCGTCCAGTGATACCCCTTGGTAGTCACCCATCGGTGGATGGCGTTCGATGCTCTGACGGATATCGTCGACCCGGTAGGAGGGGACGGCCGCGAGATCGTCGAGCGTGCGGAGGTCGTGCGGGTTGAAGCCGGCGGCCTTCCAACGGTCGCGAAAGAAGGGGACGCGCCCGGCTCGCTCCGCCCGCGCTTGCAGGCGCTCGAGTTGCCGCTGCTCGAGCGCCTCGGGGCCCAGGAGCCAATCCGAATCGAAATACTCCGGCGGCGGAACGTGGGCACGCATGAGTGCCTCGTAGTCCACGACTTCGAAAGACCTGCGGAAGCCTGTGGCCATGTCAGCCCTTCGCCTCCAAGAACTCGGAAGGGAGGTGGGATTCGGGGAAGCGGTAGAAGTCCAGCGCGTTGTCCCACAGAATCTTGCGCTTGCTATCGTCGGAGACCTTGGCCTGTGACAAGAAGGTCTCGACCGCCTTCGGGTACTTCGAGTCGGGGTGCGGATAATCGGTCTCGAAGAGGATGCGCTCGGAGCCGAGCTCGTCGATGACATGGTACACGAGCTGTTCGTCGCACTCGGTGGTGATCCAGCAGTTGCGCTGGAAGTATTCAGCCGGCGATTTCGTGCATTCCGGTGCTTCGAGCCAGCCCGCGAGCTCCAGGTGTTCTTCGATCCGGTGCAGCCACGAGGGCAGCCACGCCGAGCCGGCCTCCATGTAGGCGACGCGCAGGCGCGGGAAGCGCTCGAATACGCCGTGCACGATCATCGCGAGCATGGCCATCTGCGCTTCCATTTGATGTACGCACGTATGCCACTCGACGAAGCTGGAGAAGCGATCTTCCCCCGCCGACGGTCCGACGAGTCCCATGAATTCGTGCGTGGCGAACGGCACGTCGAGGTCCTGCAGGATCTCCCACAGCGGATTGAAGAAGGGATCGCCGAGCGTCCGGTGTTGAAACGGGTTGGGCCGTGCCCAGAAGCAACGAATGCCGAGATGTTCGTAGGCATAGCGCACTTCTTCGACCGCTCGTTTCATGTCGGAGAGAGGGACGGGCCCGGCGGCGAGAACGCGGCCCCCGGACGTCTCGCGCATCTCCTCGGCCCAGCGATTGTACGCGCGAGCCATGGCTGCCTGGAGGTCCGGATCGATACCGTCGATCCACATGTCGTAGCCCGGCCCGTAGAGGACCATGAGGTCGACGCCCTCGCGGCGCATACTCTCGGCTACGCCGGGGCCGTCGAACCCGCGGTTCACGACGTCGCCGTACTTGGCCACCATCGCCTCGGTGGTCCACCGAACGGCTTCTTGCTGGCGACCGTAGAGAGTCTTGTGGCTCTGGGTGTAGCGTCCGTCGACGGTGGCCGGGCGGAATCGGTCCATCCCTGGGAAAGGTTGCCTCCAGGAGACCCGATGCTGGTAGGGCTTGTCGAGGAACCGTTCCCAGAGGTCTTTGGGTTCCACGACGTGCGCATCGGCGTCGAAGATCTTGAATCCGTTCTGCATTGATTCCCTCCCGGCGCCCCGCTCAGCGCGGCCGGTCTCCCCGGATCGTCACGCGATGCATGACGCGGTTTTCGTTGTAGTCGGAAACAGCGTAATGTTGCACAGCGCGATTGTCCCAGAATGCGATCGAGCCGGCGTCTCAAGAAGAGCGGCACTGGACCGCTGGGTCACTCACGTGATCGAGCAAGAACCCAAGCAGGGGCACCAAGCGTACCCGAATACGTGAGACGAAGCACTTGTCTTTGGGCCTGCATTCGGGGCATAAGGTTCAAGATGCATTTGACCAATACAAGTCGCTCGCTGGTCGCGGGCTTTGTGGCCTTGACGTTAGTCGCATGCGTCGACCAAAAGGCCGTCGATGAGGTCAAGGGGCGAGTCGACCTCGTGTCGGCCAAGGTTGGAACGCTGCAGACGCAGCAGCAAGACATTCTGGCCAAGCTCGACTCCCTACAGAAGGGTCAGAAGGACATCCTCGCCAAGGCGGGAACCGCGAAGCCCGCGCGGCCTCAGGAAGACCCCAACAAGGTCTACAACCTGCCGGTAGGCAGCTCATTCCCGAAAGGAGCAGAGAGCCCGACCGTTACCCTGGTCGAGTTTTCGGACTTCCAATGACCCCACTGTGCGCGCGCCGCCAGTTTGGTGGACCAACTAGTTGAAGCGTATCCGAACGATCTCCAGATCGTTTACAAGCACTACCCGCTGAACTTCCACAAGAACGCGATGCCCGCCGCCAAGGCTTCGGTCGCCGCGGGCAAACAAGGAAAGTTCTGGGAGATGCACGACAAGATCATGGCCAAGTACAACGGCCTCAGCGAGCCATACTACATCGAGTCGGCCGGCGAGATCGGACTCGACGTCGAGCAGTTCAAGGCCGACATGGCCGACTCCTCGACCCAAGCAATGGTCGATGAAGACATGAAGCTCGCCGGTCGCTCCGGCGTCCGCGGTACGCCGACCATCTTCATCAACGGGAAGAAGGCGACAGGCCAACGCTCTTTCGAGGCCTACAAGTCGGTCATCGACGGAATCTTGAAGGAGAAGGGGAAGAGCTAGGCTCGCCGGCGCCCGCGTCGACTGATTGGGAGCACGGGCGATTGGCCTACTCGAATCGACGCGAGCGGGCGGAGCCTGGAGCCACCATGGCGTCTTGGGCAGCCCCTGAAGCCCTTTGTGCCCGTGTTTCCCCAGCAAGGCTTGCCGTCGCACGTGCCCATCGGGGGCATCTCCGCCTCGACCAGCGGCTGAGCTCCGCCGGACTCGTCATAGACGCAGACCCGGTAGGTCGCCACGTCCTCGCTCACCGGATCGGCGAATTCTCCTAGGAGTGTCTCATCGGCTTTGTTGAGCTTCCACGTGAAGGTGTCCTTTGTGGGGACGCCCGTTACCCGGATTTGCAACCGCGACTTGCCTGCCTCTCCCGATCGGCACCCAGTAGCGGGTGCCAGGCCACACGGCGGTGTTGGCGTAGGTGTTGGAGTCGCTGTCTGAGTCGGTGCCGGCGTCGGTGTCGGCGTGGCGCATGGCCCGTAGCCGGTCAGTTCGCTCTCCTGGAAGTCGGCCGGTTCACCGTTTCCCTCGGAGAGGCCCGAGATGCCGTCGGTTGCAGCGATGGGAAGGTGGGTCATGCGGATCACGCCATCGAAGAACAGCTCCAGCTGGAAGCTGCTCTGGCTGGACGATCCGAACTCCGGCACGTCCTCCCAGGTGATCACCAGCCGATCCGTCAGCTGCTCAGACTGACCCGCCCCCGGTTGTCGTACCAGCCGCTACGTTAGGGCAGCGCTCTGCATGGGTGTAAAGATCGCACGCCGGAACGGCAGCGGTTCGAGCGCCTCGGGAGCAGGAGCTCTATACCCGAGGGCGCTGTGCGGTCGGACGTGGTTGTACTCGAGCCGCCACCATTGGGTCAGGATCTTTGCCTCCTGCACCGTGTAGAAGATCTCGCCGTTGAGAAGTTCATCGCGAAGCCTTCCGTTGAAGCTCTCGATGTAGCCG
>JAQWRY010000046.1 GCA_029243485.1 Candidatus Binatia bacterium
AATGGGCCGCCCCGGGATCGAACCGAGGACCCGCTGATTAAGAGTCAGCTGCTCTACCAACTGAGCTAGCGGCCCACGACGTCTCTACAGACCTCGGCGAAGCCGTGCAACTCTCGGCCGGCGGGCCAACCCGCCGGGGCAAGACTCGGCTCACTCCTGGTGGTACGAGATCAGATCCCGGAACCGGGACTCGCCGCGCCGAGGGGTCCTTCCCTGCCCCCACTCGAGCGCTTCGAGGAGCAGATCCGCCGTCAGGCCGAAGACCGAACCTCCCGCGAACTCGATGGTCTCGTTGAGGTAGTGGCCGCTGCGGAACTCGACCATCTCCTCGCCGCGCGCCGCGGGTCGAAGCAGTTCTTCCACATCCGGCGTGAGGATCTCCTCGACTTCGGCCGGGTTCGCCGTGAACGCGGGCCGCGACGGTGTCAGCGCGGCGTACGGAACGAGATAGCTCCCCGAGCCGCTCCACGCGTCGTCGAGCCAGCCGACGACCTCGATCGAATCCGGCGAGAGGCCGATCTCTTCGTGCGCCTCGCGAACGGCCGCCGCTTCGAAGGACTCCCCCGCCTCCACCATCCCGCAGGGAACAGCATCGGCGTACGGTCGCGCAGCTCGCGCAGGCGGCGGATCCAGGCGGCTACATCCATGCGCGCTCCGCCAAGGCGGGCGGGCCGAGCCGCGGGTCGTCGGAACCCCGAAAGGTTCCTACAACCCGCGATCGGGATGCCATAGGGTGAGTGACGGGGCTTGAACCCGCGGCCTCCGGAGCCACAATCCAGCGCTCTACCGACTGAGCTACACCCACCACGTGACGACTTTCGTGATAGCGAGCCGTGCGGGGTGGATCCAGCCCCAGGCGTCCGCGTTCTGCCCCCTTTATACAAGGGGTTGCCGGACGGGCGGCCGGCGGGCGAAAATCCAGTGAATTCAGGGTGGGTAGCCGGCTGTAAACCCAGGGCGGATCTGCGGTGTCGAACCCCCCGGGTCCCTTACACGCGGTCAGGAACGAAGAGCCCGGAGCGATGGGGAGCCGCAGACCCGAGAATGCGATTACCGACGAGGAATTCGGTGCGCTCTTCTCGGCCAACATCGACCGGGCCACCGGCTGGCGCGGCGCCCTCTAGGCGGCGACGACGCAGCCCCGAAAAGACATCGTCCAGGACGCCTTCGTCCGCACGTTCCGACAGCCTGAGCTCATTTCGCGGCGAATCGACGATCGACACCTGGTTCTTCAGCATCCTCGTTCGCACCGCCCAGAACCAGAAGCGCTGGCAGTGGCTCCGCGGCCGGCGGAACACAGCCGAGGTTGCACCCGAAGATCAGACCGGATGCGGGCGGCCGACCGCGCCGTCACCTCTCGACGCAGAGTCCCCACACCCCGAGGTTGTGACCATCACCGCCGCACAGAGCGCGAGCGGAAGTAGGAACGCAGTCGTTCGAGTCATCCTTCAACCGTTTCCTGACCTACTTGATCCCGACACCGATGTGAGCCGTGCTCGAGAGAACGATCTTCCCCACGACCGCCTTCCGAACACTCGCGACCTGCTCGTCGCTCAACGCGCGAAGTAGCGCGACCGCAAGCGGTGCAGACCCGCTCATGAGTTCCCAGAAGGTCTCCGCGGACTGCACTCCAAAGTCGTGCGTCACGGTATAGACGTTCGCGTCCACGAACCCCGCGCCGCGGATCAACGTCTCGAACGCCACCGGGTCGGCGAGGCTGAAGATTGCCGAGTCCGCAGGGGGCCGCAAGTCCGGAAGCGCCTCGCGCATCCCCGAGCCGAACAGCCGAAACATGTCGAAGTCCCGAGTCCAGGCGGTCACGACGACCCAGCCGCCCGGGGGGAGAACTCGGTGCATCTCCGAGTGAATCACGACCTGCTGATCATCGAAGACGGCAACGCTGACTCGAAGGGCGCGGGCGAGATCCTCTGGGGCCTTCGAGGCTACCCCAGCCAAGGCTCGCAAAAAGGCAATTCAATTTTCAAGGGGCCATACGACCTCCATGATGGCGAGAGCACGCTCTTTCCAGGAATGGTGGCGCCTATCACGATGTCTCGCTCAATTTCAGTGTAGATGTCATCTTCGGAGAGTATGACGACGCCGGCATCTGGTGGGTCGGGCCTTGCGGCAACAAGCTCACCGGCGACGGTCCGATCGCAACCAAAACCCTCGACTTCTCCAGCGGCCTGACTCTGAATGGGGGCGCGTCGGTAAAAACTCTCATCTTGAGTTCCGACAACCTGAAAGCAAAAGCGAAGATTCGGGTCGAGGTAACCTACGCGTAGTCGAGCGCTTTTTGCGACCGCCCCCCTCGGGTCGCACGCCAAAGGCGAGATGGCGAGCTTCGGTTTCACCGCGGGCTTCGACAGCCCGCGTCGCCGTCACTTCTCCATCGACGAGCTGTCGCCAAGGGGATGCGAGGAAAGGCACGTCGAGCCCGCCTGAGAATCAAGCGCTCACCCCTCCACGGGGTCGGAGTGACTCCAGTTCGACTCAACTTCAGCTGAACTCGAACTCTGCCGCCCCCGTGGTTACCGCCCGCACGAACTCTTGCTTGAGCGTCTCGGCGGTGGCCGCACGCCCTAATAGGGCTTGTTGATCTTGGTGGCGAGGAAGCTCTTCGCCTCGCCCGTGCATGAGTTCAGCCGGGTACGAATCGTTCCGGTGATGCGCGCTACCGAACTCACCCATCGGCTGCCCGAGATGCTGCCTCGCGGGGTATCCGGGTCGCTCGGGTCTGCTTCGAAGTTGGTGATGGACTCATTGATCGTGCCATTTATCCCTGGGACGCCGATGGCGGGGCAGGTGCCACCATGGTCAGCCGCGGCGACGCGCGCGTCCGGCGCGACCACGACCTCGTACACGCTTCCGCCGGTGATCTCGGCAATGATATCGCCCACGCCTGGATTGAGGATCGCTCCGGCGATGCGGACGAGGCGCACGGTAGCACCGGACGTGAAGGTCGCGCACGCGTTCAGGTAGTCACCCAGTTCCTGTGGCGACACGTTCACGAGCGCTGCCGGATGGTCCGAGTTGGAGCTTCCCCAGTCCCACGAGGCGCTAACACTCACCTGCAATTTTCCCAACCGGGAGAGTTTGGCGTTGAAGACGCTTTCAATCCCCGCCATGGCGCCATTTCCGCAGACGTTCGAGATGGCGACCTTGCTCGCGACGACCGTACTCACATCGACGTCCCGCACCTTGGTACGTGGGCGGATTTTTCCCGCTTCGGCCTCAGACAGCGGCAAGAGCAGCAAGCCCACCAACAGTGTCACGCGAATCGAGGCAACCATTTATTACTCCATTTCTGTGCGGGAATGAGGTCTCTCTCCCCAAGTGGGAAAGACCCTATAGTCAACCTTAACCCGCCCCACCTCAGATTCCAAAACCAATGTCAACTACCGAGGGCTCGCCCTCCGCCGCCGATCGATGGGGAGAACGGACCGGAACAAACACCCGCTCGCCTCCAACTCGCGACGCTGTTTGAGCGCCGGATTCTGCCTCGCGCCGAGTCTCACCGCTCTGAGACAGACTCTTAGACAGCGAGTTTCCACTTCGAAGCCGTGCTTGAGGAGTTCACGGGGCCTCTCTGCGCCCCAGCGCAGGCCCCGATAGCCCGGGTACAAATCGGAGTTTCATCTGATTTCCATGGCCTTGCGACCAGGACCAGCATGGTCGGCTGGCCCTAGACGGATTTCTAAAGTCCCATCTCGCGCATGGGTGCCCACCTGGTGGTCCTCTGGCACAAGGCTTGCCAAATTGGCTGGGCAGGTACTGAAGACCGTCAGGACTTCGACCGAATCCATCTGCGCCGCGGGCCGCGAGACACGCGTAGCCGGTTGCCGGCCGGGACGGCCGAACGGCGGTTGCAACTCGTCCAGTTCGACGCGCCTCCGACCGACGCCTGATTCACGCCGGCGGAGGTCAATTCGTCCAGTACATTCCCCAGAACGCCTACCTCGTGTGGGCGAACGCCGGTGGCCCCCCCCCCCCGAAAACCGGTCCGGCCCGAATATTAGAGAAGGTCGGTGGGAGAACGGCTACATCGAGAGCTTCAACGGAAGGCTTCGCGATGAACTTCTCAACGGCGAGATCTTCTACACGGTGCAGGAGGCAAAGATCCTGACCCAATGGTGGCGGCTCGAGTACAACCACGTCCGACCGCACAG